>JAHIQT010000151.1 GCA_018903255.1 Bacillota bacterium
AAATAAGATCAAAGCAGATCATTTTAAAAACCGGGGTTTGTTGAGTCAAGTCCCGGTTTTTTATTAAGACAAGCCTGGTTAAAAAAGGAATAAGAAAGCGCAGGAAAACATGAACACTTTCATCTATTATAGCGTTCTTTATTTAATCGCAATAAATCTAATCACCTTTTTCTTTTTCAGGAACGACAAAAAACGTTCAAAAAAGGAGGCCTGGCGGATTCCAGAAAAAACGTTAATGGGATTATGTCTGATTGGTGGTTCAATTGGTGGACTTCTGGGAATGCGGCTTTTTCATCATAAAACAAAACACTTTTTATTTGCCTGGGGAATCCCGATTATTTTGATTCTTCAGATCGGACTGAGCCTGTTTCTTTTGTTAGGCGGATTGAATCAGCTGTTTTGATAAAAATAAGACAGGTCAGAAAAAAAGATGCATTCAGTCAGAAAAAAAGATGCATTCAGGCCTTGACAATTCTTTGAAAAGAGAGTATTCTATAGTGGTGTTCAAAATGATTTATGCGAGAGTGTTGGAACTGGCAGACAAGCACGTTTCAGAGGCGTGTGTCGCAAGGCGTACGGGTTCGACTCCCGTCTCTCGCACCATTTAGAATTTACAAAAACGGCTATTGACGCCGTTTTTTTTATGTCGTAAATTAATGTTATCACGTATGGCATTAATCTTGGTGGTTTGTTTTTTATTCTAAATCGTTTATTTCAGCCTTTTCTTTATCTTTTTCAGACAAATGATGTTATAATAACCAAATGACACGAACATCAATTAAATGAAAGAGGTTTTAATGAAGTTTCAGGAGATTTCAGATAAGCTGACACAATTTATAAATCGTTACAATTACCTGGCTGAGAATCGACGTGCCAATGTGCTTTTTTTACTCGCTTGTATTGTTTTAAAATATCTAGCGGACAATCAGCGCCTTGATTTTGAAGCCCATCAAAATGATATCAAAAAGAACTTTACCCTAAACTATATCCTGGGGCTCTGGCAGGGAAAGCCCCTTCAGGTGACTTTCTGGGAGCAAGAGCCGGGAGATCCCCAGCCGATTGGGAACGAGATCTGGGATTGGATCTGTGATCTGATCACTGCCACACCCTCTTTGGTCGGCGAGAATCCGGGGCTGATCGGCAGCCTTTACGAAGCAAGTCTGCTGATCAATCATAAGAAAAATCACGGTATCTTTTATACCCCGGAGAACATTGCCACTTATATGGCTGCCAATGTTTTGGGATCAAGCAAAATAGGGGATAAACTTGAAGAAATCCGGATATTGGACCCAGCTTGTGGGAGCGGATCCCTATTAAGTGCTGTTTATGATGTGATTATTTCAAAAAATGGCGAGTTAAGTCCCGATGAGAAAGCGGCACAGCATCGCCAGTTGCTAGAAACTGGTCTGCTGGGCGTGGATCGGGATCCGATTGCCTGCCTGGTGACCCGGCTGATCCTAACCTTAAAAGGAACAGAGTACGTCAAACCCCTGGGAGTTTTTTGCGGCGATATTCTTATCGATGAATTAGTAAAACCGAAGTCGGTCGATGTGGTAATCGGCAACCCGCCCTATGTGGGACACAAGGAAATCCAGGCCGACTATATGAAACTGCTAAAAAACCGCTATGGTGAGGTGTACCGGGACAAGGGCGATCTTTCCTATTGTTTTATCTACCGGGGTTGGGAACTGCTAAAAGCTGAAGGACAATTAATCCATATCACCTCCCGTTATTTTATCGAGGCCTTTTATGGTAAACCATTGCGAGCCTTTATCAGGAAAGCTTTTGCGATTGAGGAAATTGTCGACTTTAACGGTTTACGGGTTATTGAAGGGGTTGGAGTTGATCCAGCCATTATTAGACTAACCAAAGAAAATCGGATCGATGACGGTCAAACCATTCAGATTAAGCGCTTCTTGATCAAAAACCATAAAGCCGAAAGCTATCCCAAATTGATCCAATCACTTAATCAAAAAAATTGGCAAAGCGATCTTTATGAGTCGTTTGAACTATTGCAAGCCAGGCTAAGTGATGATTCCTGGCGGCTTTATTCGCCAGTTACGCAGGGGATCATTGAAAAAATTGAGAAAAAAACACCATTCAACCTGGATAATGTTGTGCAGAGTTTTCAGGGTATTATTACCGGCAATGACAAGGCCTTTATTTTTGAACAAACTGATCTGGCACTTCGTGCCTTTGATCCGGTCTTTTTAAAACCCTGGATTAAAAACAAGGACGTTAAGGCCTACCAGGTAACAAAACCGCAAAAAAAAATCCTCTATACCAACAAGATAAGGGACATTGATTTGTACCCGGAGGTGGTAGCCCATCTGGAAAAATACCGGGAAAAGCTTAAAAACCGCCGGGAATGCAAAAACGGCAAGCTGGCCTGGTATAAGCTTCAGTGGGGACGGGATCCGGATCATTTTGAAGGGCGAAAAATCGTCTTCCCTTATAAGGCAACTCAAAATCGTTTTGCTATTGATGAAAATAGATGTTATTTCAGTGCCGATGTTTATGGAATGATTCTCAAACCGCGGCTGTACCACCAGGTTACGGAGGAGTTTCTGGTGATGCTTTTAAACAGTCGGCTGTATAATTATTATTTTAAGTCCTACGGGAAAAAACTGGGAGACAAGCTTTATGAATACTATCCAAACACCCTGCTGCGGCTGGGAATACCGGACATAAAAGATGATACTATTAAGTTTTTTAAAGATACTTATGATAAAATTGTAGAATTAAATGAAAATGGAAACACTGCCGAATCTGGCAAGATGCTTGCTGAAATCGACCGGTGGTTCTATGATTTTTTTGAGTTAAGCCAGACAGAAATAGCCGTGATTGAAACGAACCGGTAATTACGAATGGATCAGCAGTTTTGTAATACCAGAATAAAATGCTATCGTGAAAGGACATTATGCAGGAAAGTTTTTTCAACCAGAATTATGAAGGCCAGATCGCCGATAATGCACCCCTTGCGGTAAGAATGCGACCCCAGACACTGGCCGAATTTGTCGGTCAACAGCATATCATTGGCCGGGGGAAACTCTTGTATCGGCTGATAGAAGCGGACAAACTATCCTCGGTGGTCTTTTACGGACCGCCGGGCACCGGCAAGACCTCATTGGCAAAAATTATTGCCAACCGTACCAATGCAGTGTTTTATGAGCTGAACGCGGTCACTTCGGGGAAAAAAGAAATCACTGAGATACTGGATAAGGCCAAAAACAATCTAGGCGTTTATAATAAAAAATCGATCCTCTTTATTGACGAGATCCATCGCTTTAATAAGGCGCAACAGGATGCGCTTTTACCCAGCGTCGAAAAAGGGCTGGTGACCCTGATTGGGGCGACTACCGAAAACCCCTATTTTGAAATTAACTCGCCGCTGTTATCCCGTTCCACCATTTTTGAGTTTTACAATCTGACCCCGGAAGACATCCGTGATGTGATAAAACGAGCGATCAATGATCGTGACCGGGGTTATGGGGTGATGAGAATTAAGTGTGATCCAGACGCCCTTGATCATTTTGCTGAGGTGGCTAATGGCGATGTCCGCCGTGCCTTGAACGCCCTGGAGTTAGGGATTCTGACGGTCGATAAAAACGAAGCCGGATTCATTCATATTGATTTGGAAACGGCTCAGGAGTGTATCCAGCAACGAGCCGTCCAATATGATAAAAATGGTGATAATCATTACGATACCATTTCGGCCTTTATCAAGAGTATCCGCGGTTCCGATCCCGATGCGGCGCTTTACTGGATGGCCAAAATGATTACGGCGGGAGAAGACCCCAAGTTTATTGCCCGTCGGATTGTCATCTCAGCCTCAGAGGATATCGGCAATGCCGAACCGCTGGCTTTAACGGTAGCAATGGCTGCTGCCGATGCGGTGCAGTTTATCGGCATGCCGGAAGCCCGGATTAATTTGGCCCAGGCAGTGGTTTTTCTGGCCTGCGCACCAAAAAGCAATGCCTCCTATCTGGCAGTCGACGCCGCCATTGATGCGGTCAAGCATATCTCAAACAGCAATGTTCCGGCGCATTTGCAGGATACCCATTATTCTGGCAGTAAAAAATTGGGTCGCGGCATGACCTACCAATACCCCCATAATTATCCCGGCCACTATGTCAAACAGCAGTATCTGCCGGATGATCTAGTCGGCACTCATTTTTATGAACCGACGGAAATGGGTTATGAACGCAAAATGAAGGAATATCTTAAGAAAAATGGAATAATCGAAATAGAATAGATACAATAAAATAAATACAGAAGGAGCGACATTTGAAAAAAGAATTACTAGAACAACAACAAAAAATGTTTAAACTGGAAGAAAATATCCACGGGTTTATCTTGAATAAAGAAGAATTTGTGGATGAAATAGATGGCTTCGCGCGAACCTTTGTCCATCAAAAAACCGGAGCCCGATTAGTGTATATATCAGCCGACGATGATAATAAGGTTTTTTCAATCAGCTTTCGGACACCGTCTACCGACAGCACCGGGGTGCCCCATATTCTCGAGCATTCGGTTTTATGCGGATCAAAAAAATACCCGGTCAAGGAACCCTTTGTTGAGTTAGCTAAAGGATCGCTAAACACCTTTCTCAATGCGATGACCTATCCCGATAAAACGATGTACCCGATTGCCAGCACCAATGCCAAAGATTTTATGAATCTGATGGATGTTTATCTGGATGCAGTTTTTTATCCCAATATTTATGAAAACCCCTATACCTTCTTGCAGGAAGGCTGGCACTATCACATTGAAAATGCGGACGATCCGATTATCTACAATGGGGTGGTTTATAATGAAATGAAGGGTGCCTTCTCCAATCCGGAAGAATTGCTGCAGAATAAGATTTTTGAATCCCTTTATCCGCAGTCCTGTTACCGATTTGAATCCGGCGGAGATCCAGACGTGATACCAGAACTGACCTATGCTGATTTTCTGGACTTCCATAAAAAATATTACCATCCCTCTAATAGCTATATTTATCTTTATGGCGATGGCGATGTCCGGGCGCACTTGAAATACCTTAATGAGGAATATCTTAGTGGCTTTGAAAAACAGCGAGTTGATAGTGAGATCATGGCTCAGCCGCCGCTTAAAAATCGGACAGAATTGCGGACATCCTATGGGGTATCGAAGGAAGAATCACTGGAGAATAAAGACTATCTGGCTCTTTCCGTGGTGCTGGGTGATAAATTATCTTATGAAGATGCCCTGGCCTTTGATATTCTAGCTCATATCATATTGAATAATAATTCGTCGCCGTTAAAAGAAGCCTTACTGGATTTAAAAATTGCTGAAGATGTCAGCTACCATTACAGCAGTTCGCTTAGACAACCCTATTTTTCGATTGTCCTTAAAAATACCGAGGAAAAACATCGCGACTTATTTGTTAATACGGTTGAGACAGTGCTAAATAAGCTGGCAAATGAGGGTCTTGATCCCCTTAGTGTCGAAGCGGGCATCAATATCCATGAATTTTCCCACATTGAAGGAGAATACGGTTCCTATCCCAAAGGTCTGATTTATGGGATCGAAATGATGGATGACTGGCTCTATGGTGACGACCCGATCGCCTACCTTAAATATAAGGCAGCTTTTAAAAAATTCAAGGACAGCTGGAAAGACGGTTACTTTGAAAAACTACTCAAACGGATGTTAATTGACAATACTCACCAAACTTTGGTGACAATTGTACCGGATAATACCTTGCAGGAAAAAGCCGATCAGGCGTTAGTTGAAAAACTGGCGGCTTTTAAAGCCAGTCTGACCCCGGCAGAACTCCAGGCGCTGGTTGATGAAACCCAAACCCTGATCCAAAAACAAAATGAAGAGGATGCTCCGGAAGATCTGGAGAAAATTCCTAAGCTGTCGCTGGCAGATATCAGTCGCACTGGCCGAACCTACCCTCTGGAAGTGACCGAAGTGCTCGATACCACACTGTTATATCACTCAGGTTTTACTGGTGGGATTTCCTATTTAAAACTTTATTTTGATTACAGCGAGCTGCCCCAGGAAGATCTTAAATATTTATCGCTGATGTGTAAAATGCTGGGTAGTCTCAGCACCGAAACGATGGATTTCCGGAGACTGAGTCAGGAAATTGAAATTCATACCGGCGGTCTGTCCTTTGGAATTGAGTCCTATGATGATGTTCATCATTTTGGCGATTTTACCTCCAATTGCTACGTTAAGGGTAAAGCGGTGGCTGAAAATATCCCGACCCTGATTAGTATTATGACCGATGTGATTACCCAGACCCGCTATCAGGAAAAAAACCTGATCCACGATATGATCCGCGAAATCAAGACCCATAAGGAGAGCCAGTTTTTAACCGCTGGCCATGTGGTTGGAGTGCAACGACTACAATCCTACTATTCTCAGTCAGCCCGGCTGTTTGAAGAATTTGGCGGCATTGAGTTCTATCGTTTTATTGCTGATCTGGAAGCCAACTTTGATGAAAAATTTGAAGCCTTGGCTGAAAAACTGGCCAGTATCGCGGCATTGGTATTCACCCGAAAAAAACCGCTGATCAGCATTACCGGCACCGAAGAAATCCGGGATCGGACCTTGGTCGCCCTGAGCCCTTATGTATCAGAACTGGCTTCGAAAAAAGCGGCCAAAAATGCCTTTACCTTTGAGACTGAAATTGCCAACGAAGGTTTTTTAACGGCGGCCAAGATTCAATATGTTTCCCAGGGCTATAATATCAGAGCTTTAGGATACCAATACGCCGGGTCTCAACTAGTCTTAAAAGGCATTCTTTCAATGGACTATCTCTGGAACCGGGTTAGGGTTCAGGGTGGTGCTTATGGTGCCTTTATCAGTATCGGCCGCGGTGGCGACCTGTATTTTGGATCCTACCGGGATCCTAAACTGAAAAAAACCTTTGAAGCCTATCAGGGTGTTGTTGATTATATCAATCAGCTTGATCTCTCAGAGCGCGAGTTGGAAAAGTATATCATTGGAACCATCAGCAGCAAGGATGTACCGCTGAGCGCCTCGGTGAAAGGTGAAATCGCGGACAATTTCTATTTCAGTGGCGTTACCGCCGCAGATCTGCAAAAAGAGCGGGATGAAATTTTAGAAACCACTGTTAAACAATTAAAAAGCTATGCAA
>JAHIQT010000152.1 GCA_018903255.1 Bacillota bacterium
ACCGCACCAATCATCATTCCATAGGAACAGATCGCCATCACTGCCACCCGGGATAGGGTCCGCCCCAGATCCGGCAAGGCCATGACAAAATTACGATGGCGGATCAATTTATGGAGAACGCCGTTAATCTCATTTCCCTTTTTATCAATATCCGACAAGCGTTCCGTTCCTTTTCCAAAAACGATAATTTCTTTAATCCCTTTTAAACTGTCAATCAGATATGATTTTAAATCGCCCAGCAATGCACGGTAAGCTCTGCCGGTGTCACGACCAGACCGAGCCGAAAAGATCGGAATCACAATGCCAATGATCAGATAAAAAGGCAGCATGACCAATGCAATCATTGGCCAGATCACGGCACAAAGAATCAGTGAAAAAACGGTGATCACAATGGCGATGACAATCGGTGCGACGGTGTGAGCAAAGAAAATTTCGATGCACTCAATGTCTGAAATAGCGGTCGAAACCACATCGCCATTCTTTTTATCCAGCATTTTAGCCGGAGACAGTTTTCTCAAATTATCATAAAGATCCACCCGCATGATCGCGAGTAATTTATATGCGACGTGATGTCCAAAATACTGTTCCAGATAGCGGCTGGGGCCTCTGAGTAAGGCGCAGACAAAGAGGATGATGGTCCATTGTCCGGTGTTTAAAATCATGTCGATTCCGGCAAAACTACAGATGATGCCAACCCCGGCAATCAGCGTCCCCAATATGGTTAGCTGACCCAGAATTCCGCCGGTGATACACAACCCCATATAACCGGAAACCGGCTTAATTTGCTTGGCTAAGCGCTTCATTATTTTCAATCCACTCATTTTATTGCTCTCTTGCTCAGCTGACACAAAGCTCACCTCCTCTAAATAACCCTTCTAGTGACTCCTGCTCGGTAACCATAAAGTAATATAAACCCCGCTTTTTCATTAATGCTTCATGGTTTCCCTTTTCCTTAATTTCGCCGGTTGCCATTACATAAATTAAGTCTGCTTTTTTAATCGTCGACAGTCGATGCGAAATCACTACTAGCGTATTGCTTCTTGCCAGTTTGCCGATACAATTCCAGATATCGTCTTCACTTTCGACATCAACATTAGAAGTTGCCTCATCAAAAATATAAAAGTCAGCATTCATCAGGATCGCCCTGGCAATACCCAGTTTTTGTTTCTGGCCACCTGAGAGCTTACATCCGCCTTCGCCAATATTCGTGTCCAATCCTTCCGGTTGTTGTTTGACAAATCCTGAAAGATTGACCATATCCAGGGCTTTCATCATCTCTTCTACGGTAGCATTCGTTTTTGCCATTTTCAAATTATCGACAATGGAACCGGTAAAAATATAGGTGTTCTGAGGGACAATACAGACCATCTTGTGAATCTCCTGGGGATCTCGAGTTCGGATATCCTGACCATCCAAAGATATTTTGCCACTTTCGGCGTCATAAAAACGCATTAACAGATTAGCAATAGTACTTTTTCCACAACCAGACTGACCGACAATGGCGGTTACCTTACCCTTTTCAATTGACATCGAGATATTTTTTAGAATCTTTCTTTCGCTGTTGTATTGAAAACTGACATCTTCAAGTAGAAAGCCATCTTCTTTTGATTTCTTGTTTTCCACTACTGCCAAATTTTCGCGCTCTGATTTTAGTTTTAATAAACCAAATACATTCTCAGCCGCCGCTACTCCATTCATTGCTGAATGGCCGGTACTCATCAGATCCCGTACTGGGGCAAAGAAGGTATCAGCAACAAGCAGCAGAAATATCGCCCGACCAAAACCAAACCCACCAGCCACAAAGTTCTGCGAAATAAAGACGATGGCAATGGCACTGCTGATATAAATAATCATCTCGGAAATGATTACCGAGTTGAAATTCAGCCGCAATACCTTCATGGTAACGCTTCTAAAATCCCAGCACTTTTTGCTTAAGTCCTCGCGTCTTTTTTCATCTGAATCGTAGAGAACAAAGGTATTTAAGCCCTCCAGACTGTCATAATAGTAGGTATTCAAATTTGAAAATTTCGACCAGTATTCCCCTTTCAGAATTCTGACAACTTTTCGAAACAGCTGATTAATAGGCAGCACAATCAGCGATGCCAGAAGCAGCACCCAGGCGGCTTCTGGTGCCGAGCCATTCATCCTGAAAAAAAGAACAAAGGGCGCG
>JAHIQT010000153.1 GCA_018903255.1 Bacillota bacterium
AAAACCCCTCAAGATTGAGGGGCAGGGGTGTTGACGTGCCGTAGGCACTTTTTTAATTGATAAAGATTAGATTATGACCCATTTCTTTGGCTGTTGTTAAGGCCTGATCGGCTTTTTTTAAAAGTGAATCATAAGAAGTCTCATCAGTAAGAATCGAAGTTACCACACCAATCGAAACGGTGACGACTTTAGCAACTGGCGATGCAGCGTTGGGAATAGCTAAGTCGATCACTTTTTTTCTTATTTTTTCGGCCATTTTTGCAGCACCGGCGGGGTCCGTATCTGAGAGAATACAGGCAAATTTTTCACGATCCCAGCGGGCAGCCAAATCTCCAGATCGTTTCAAGGTATCTTTCAGAGTTGAAGCAAGCATACGAAGGCAGTCATCACTCGACAATAAGCCAGTGACGGTATTAAGTTTTTTGAAATAATCGATTTCAATCATCAGGATTGACAAATAGCTTACTGTCATTTTGGATTTATTAATCGCTTGGCTGAACATCAAATCAAATTTTCGGCGGTTGGCAATTTGGGTGAGGGCATCGAGAACACAGATTTTTTGTTCTGAGAGATCCTCTTTTATGTCATCTTTGCAGTATGGAGTGCTAAATCTATCCATCTTGATTGTTCCTTTCTTGTTTATGACAAGTACTTTTTTTTACTAGTATTTTATACTTGAATTAGGCTAGTTGTAAAGATAATTATTAGATGCTAATTTTTAGAGCTTACGTTTAAATTTAATGAAAATGGGTAAAAAGGATAGGTATGAATTGATTGACAAAGGCATATAAATTTTTTAATAAAACTGTAATTGTAATGTAAGAAAGGCAATGTTTGCAGATCAGGCAGACAATGTTTTATTTTTTCGATAAGGGTGAGTCGCATTGAGAAATCAGGCAACAAAAGATAGCGAGGAAAAAATGGATTTTAAAAGCGTAAATCTGGTATATTTTACGGGTACGAGAGGGACTGCTCGGGTTGCCGATGCATTTGAACGATCGTTTCAAAAAAGAGCGATAAGCGTTTCGCGAACAGAGTTAAGGTGTCAGGAAAATCCCGTTGATTCAGGAGAATTATTAGTTTTGCTGTTTCCGGTTTACGCATTTAATGCCCCCAAACCGATCATGGAGTGGCTCAATAAAATCCAACCCGTTATCAGCCGACCGGCAGTGGTGGTTTCAGTATCAGGTGGCGGGGAAGTATCGCCCAATACAGCTTGTCGTGAGGCTACGATTCGACAACTTGAAAAAAAAGGCTATCACGTAATATATGAGAAAATGATGGTCATGCCTTCTAATTTTATGATCGGTTACGATCAAAGCCTCAGCGCCATGCTACTCCATGCTGCCCCGGTGATTGTTGATCAGGTCGTTGAGGAACTGTTGGCAGGGAAGCGTCATCGCACGACAGCGTATGGGATTGATCGCATCGCATCAAGGTTGGGATATTTTGAAGTCTATGGCGGAAGGATATTTGGCCGACAACTCAAGGTTAACGACAAGTGTATCGATTGCGGTTGGTGCGAAAAGCAGTGTCCCCGGGATAATATTAAAATCGTGAATGGTAGGCATTTCTTTGGTAATGACTGTGTAATTTGTATGCGTTGTATTTATGGATGCCCCCAAAAGGCTATCGAACCAGGGATCGGAAAGTTTGCGGTAGTACCGGAAGGGTTTAATCTAAGCAAGGTCGAAAATCGAATGGATCATCTGACTGTTTATCCAAAAATCAGCCAGGCAACCAGGCATTTTTCGCTTCGTGGGGTGAGGCTTTATCTCATTGAGAGTAATTGTTTTGAACGATAAAAAGAACCCCTGAACCAATTTTGGAACAGGGGTTTTTCACTAAACTATTTTCGATACACAAAAATCCGGTTGCGACCGGTTTTTTTTGATTGGACCAGGGCGGCCTGAGCCTGTTCAATAAGGGTTTCATAGGAAATATCGTCCGACTTTTCACGAGCACCAATCACGGAAGCGACACCCAATGATAAGGTGACAAATTTTTCAATTGGCGAGGTCTGATGGGGAATCCTTAGATTAATCACCGCTTTTCTGATATTTTCGGCTACATGGGTGGCGCCCTTCAAATTGGTGTCAGGAAGCAAACAGGCAAATTCTTCACCTTCCCAGCGGGCAACCAGATCACCGGCACGTTTTAAGGTTTTCTTAATTACGAAGGCGATTTCCTGGAGGCAGTCGTCCCCTTCTAGATGGCCATAGGTGTCATTAAAAGACTTGAAATAGTCAATGTCAATTCTAATTAATGATAAAGGCGTGTTATTGCGCTTGGCTTTGCGGATTTCAATCGCTAGCATTTCCATGAAACGGCGACGATTAGGGATTTGCGTTAAAGCGTCGGTATCGGCAGTTTTGCTGAGGATTTCCCGATAATGTTTAAGCGCCAGATGATTTTTTATTTTCTCCTCGGCTTTCGGAAAATCAAAAGGTTTAGAAATATAGTCAACAGCGCCAGATCGCAGATCAAAAGCTTCATTTTCTTGATCACTCAAGGTCGTCAGAAAAATAATTGGGATATCCCTGGTGCGTTTATCCAGCTTTATTTGTTTGCAGACTTCGTATCCGCTCATTTCTGGCATGATCAGATCGAGTAGAATAATGTCAGG
>JAHIQT010000154.1 GCA_018903255.1 Bacillota bacterium
GCTTTCTTCGATGATGAGGATCTCTTCATCTTCTGATCTTTTTTCATTCGTTTGAAGGCTTGTTTGTTATACCCTTTTTTCCTTTTGGGCGTTTATTTTATTTTTTCTTGTTTTGCGTAATTTCCTATTAAATAAAAAAGCGACACCCTGAGACCTATTTAGGGTGTCGCTCCATTTTGGCGTAGAACTGCCACCATTTCCGCTGCCGGCATCGGATGATAATAATAGAAGCCCTGAACTGTGTCGCACCGATTTTCTTTCAGAAAATTAACCTGTTCTTCGGTTTCGGCACCTTCGGCAATCACATCGATTCCCAGATTTTTAGCCAGTTGGATGATGGTATTGACAATCGCCTGATCTTTTTCATTTCCGACGATGCCATCAATAAACTGTTTGTCAATCTTCAACTGGTCAACGGGCAGTAGCTTTAATCGGCTCAATGATGAGTATTCGGTACCAAAATCATCAATGGAAAGATACAGCCCCAGCTTTTTTAGTCCACTTAATATCCGAATGATATAGCTGGATTTATCAATCGCAATATTTTCTGTCAGCTCCAATTCCAGATACTTCGCTTTTAGCTCGGTTTCTTTTAGCAACTTTTTAAGCATGCCGATCAACATCGGATTCCCGAACTGGCTTGCTGAAATATTGACGGCTATCCGTACTGGCGGCAGACCGCTGTCCTGCCAAGCCTTGTTTTGACTGCATGCTGTTTTTAAGACCCATTCGCCAATCGGATTAATTAGTCCAGTTTGTTCAGCCAGGGGGATAATCACCTTAGGCAGAATTATCCCCAATTCCGGATGCTGCCATCTTAGCAAGGCCTCAACCGCAATGATTTTACCGGTTTTCAGACAGACCTGTGGTTGATAGTAGACCTGCAATTCTCTATTTTCCAACGCGTGATAGAGATTGCTGGTAAGCTTATTTTTAAAATTCACCTCTTCTTTCATCAGTAATGAACATAATATATAATTATTTTTCCCCTTGTCTTTTGCCTTATACAGGGCAATATCGGCATTTTTAATCAGTTCCTCAGCATTTTCCCCATCCTTGGGATAAAGCGCAATACCAGCATTGGCCGAGATATAAAATTCCTGACCATTGACCATAAAGGCATGTTTAAATAAGCCGGTGATCCGGTTGGCTACCTTTATAACCTCCTTTTCACGGGAAATATTATTTAGCATGATTAAGAATCCGTCTCCCTCAAAGCGGCAAACCGTATCGGTATTTTTTATCGATCGCACCAGCTTCTGACTGACTTGAACCAGCAGCTCACTACTGCCCTCGTGTCCCATGATATCATTGACGGTTCTAAAGCTATCGATATCCAGATAGATGATTCCGATCATTTTTTCTGTCCTTTTTGCTATTTCGATTTGTTCGTTAACGCTTTCCCCAAACAGCAAGCGATTCGGTCTTCCTGTCAGTTGATCATAGTAAGCAAGATAATTTATCTCTTTTTCTGATTCGAGCTTTAACATCGCATCAGCTAAAAGATTAGCGATAATTTCGAGCAAATCCTTGTGCTTATCGTTAATCGCTTTTTCTTCCCTGTACAGACTAAAAGCTAAAAATCCCCGGACATCTCCCCGGCAAGATAAGGGGATGGATATTGTCACATTACTGCAACATTTTTTTCCCTGATCACCACTACTTTTTTCTCCCGATATATTTTCTTCATTCTCAAAATGATAAGCAACTTTATTGGTAAGTATTTCATTAATCCAGTCCGGGGCATCGGCCACTAGTATATCCTGATGGCTTTCTTTTGGGGACTCAAGCCCTGCTCTGTGCCACTCGTTGGTGCAGCTCAGCCTGGTTTTATCGGAACTAAAAAAACCAAGACAAGATCTGTCGACATCAAAAATATCGCCACTTTTGGCCAGCCATTTATTGGTTATCACATCAAAATTTCCACTATTGACATTAAGAAAATCTGCCGATATTTGGGCGATCATTTTCTGAATCTTAATCTGCTCGGTATTTTCTTTCAAACGCTGAACATAGAGTTCATTGACAAAAAAGGCGACCCAGAGGCCGATCCCAAACAGACCGATTCTGACAACATGATCACTGTTATCAATCCGCACAATCACCTGGGGCATAATGATAAAAACTAGAATCTGAGTTAAGAATATCGATACCGTAATCCCGACGATAGCAATGCGATTGTTAAAAACCAGGACGCTTAAAATCAGGATAAAGGGAAATGCCCAGATCGTCAGACTGGCGGTACTGATAAATCGCAGCGAAATCACCGGAATGGCCACTACCAGAAGCACCAGAATGATCTTATTCTGATGCTTTTTCAAGGGTTCCATCCGCTGTGCGATCTGAATGACTAGTCCAATAAGCAAAAGCAGGCTGCTTAACTGCAGAATTGCCGTCAGATCGCCACGCTTTTCCAGCACATATTGGGAAATGATATTTAACAGACTGCCGGCAATAAAGGCTACCGTCAGATAATCATAGATTCGCCTGCGAGTAACGGTATTTAAAATCATCTCATCGGTGGTGGTGGGCTTCATCTTTATCAGTCCGTATTTTTTGATTGCATAAAAAATCCCCAGCGCCGCTATGTAGATGCTGTTTGGCAGCAAATGAAGGATTAAAGCGGGAAAAAACAACCACCTGAACAGCTCGAAAAGAACACCTATGCCAAGTGAAATACAAAAACACAGCCAGATAAATCGTCCCTGTTTTATATGTTGCGGATTACGGGTGTTTTTTGTCCAATTCGCCAATAGCATCAGACCCATCAAGACAGACCCTAAGTAGTAGGCATTGTAGAGCTGATCCCAGATATTATTTCCCGAAATATTGATCCAGCCAAAGGAAGTGTTCACAAAATTATACTGAATAATTGCTAAATTCCGGGACAAGGCAAAAACATAGACCATAACTGCCGCCGGTATATAGATTAGAAAATAGATCCACCACTGTTTTAACAGTTTTTTTCGGTCAGTCAACACTAAAAAATAATGCAGCAGGATGCCCGGGAAAGTTGCCCAACCCAATGCCGAAACCCGTCGCCAAAATAAACAGGTCTGCTGATCCGGAGCCGAAACAGCCAGGGCAAAACCAAAGGCCCAAACGCTCAAAAATGTGCATAACACGAAAAAAAGTCGATAACTTTTAACTTTTGAATTAGTCAAAACAACATAACTGCCAAAGATCGTATAGCTGCAGCCAATCAGGAAAAAGATAAACGAAATCAGTAATGGTAGTGCCGCCACAATTGCTCCTTTCTGATGATAAGATTTTGATCACTAGAATTAAGACATCGTTGTTCTTTTATTTCATACCCATAAAATTTCAGATATTTCAGATATTTTCTGATCAGATCTGGTATTAAATATTTAACATGTTCCAAACCTTTTTCTTGATTTTTTGGTGTACACTCAAGGTGAAACTGTACTACATAAAATAGCTTTATGGAGGTTTTCAATGCCAAAAACGTATGTACTGGATACCAATGTATTGATAAAATCTAAGCCCGCACACGCGTGACTTCAGTCGTGAGTCAGGGCGTACTTGCCTATCCCAAAATATCTTTAAAACGGCTTGAATAGCCGTTTTTTTAATGATGTATATTATCACATGTGTTATAATTAAGCATAACAATAAGGAGGGTGTAATCGTGATAGAAAAACATGGGAGAGGATACATATATAGTATCCAATATCATATTGTATGGTGTACCAAATATCGAAAGAAGGTGCTAAAGGATGGTGTGATTGAAACACTGAGGCAGTCGTTAAATAAAATCGCCATGGACAATAAGTTTACCATCCTTGAA
>JAHIQT010000155.1 GCA_018903255.1 Bacillota bacterium
CTGCAACACGTGTTGGATGAAATAATCGGATCGATTGTCTGAATGACATAAGAGATTAAAATAAAATATTTACTTACCTAACCTAAGCCTTTCAAATAAAAAAATAGTAAGAAGAGACTAGCATTTATCGCTTAGTCTCTTTTTATTTGAGAAAAATCAGAGTAAAGAATCTGTTGCTAGTTGGAAAGGGACGCTTGATATCGTTTGCATTGCATGTGTGTTAAACTAAGGTCAGAAACACAAACAAACATATTTTTAGGAGGGTACTAAAATGAATATGGAAAGTTTAATGAATGGTTATAACAAAAGATTAGGTAAAGAGTTGCGTTTGTGTGAAACGGCAAAGAATCCTACTGATAAAAAAATTTGGCTATGCAATGATTATGGTTCGCGTTCCTGCTTAACCTGCAAAGCCAATACCTGTTGGGTGAAAAGAAAAAATAAAGGCTATTGATTAATCATAATTCATTAGGTAAGATAAAGATTTATTAAAGCAACTTGAAATGATTATGGTCGTACTCAATAATCCCATCCTTTTGGAGTTTGGAAAGAACCCGGGATAAGGCACTGCGATCAACACATAAAAAATCAGCTAATTCATTGCGGGTAAAGGGAATCTCAAAAGCGAGGTTTCCTTTTTTTTCGGCCTGTAGCGACAGATAGGAGAGCACCTTGTCTTGAATGGTTCGCCGCGATAATAACTGGTTTTTGCTGCTGAGGAGAATATTCTTTCGGGCTAAAATTTTCAAAAGGTTTTCAATCAGGTGGTTGTGAAAGACACAGGAGTTGGGGCAGGTATTAATAATCCGTTCGATTCCCAGAAACATCACCGTGGCATTGGTTTTTGCCAGTACCGTTACCGGGCTTTCCTTAATCCCGGCACTGGCAAAGGCTTCACCGAAAATATGGTTGGGGCTTAATTCGGTCAGAATTGAACGGTTACCATAATAATCCTCTTGAATAACCTGGACTTCTCCGCAAAGAATAACCCCGACAGTGGTTACCGGCTGGCCGGTCAATAGGATAATTTCGCCTCGGTCATAACTTTTTTCTTCACCGCCAAGACATGCAAGCATGGCTTCCAGGTTTTCGTTGATGCCATCGAATAATTTAACTTTTCTTAAAACTGCTATATTTTTATTCATAATTTCCCTTTATGTTGCATATGCAACAGTTCTTTTGGGTAAATTATAATATGATTGGCTCAAGAAATCAATACACCATATTCCAGGAGGAAAAAAAGATGATACGAAAAATAATAACAATAGATGAAGAAAAGTGCAATGGATGCGGATTATGTGCAGAAGCCTGCCATGAAGGCGCAATTGGAATGGTTGACGGGGTAGCAAAATTATTAAGAGATGACTACTGTGATGGATTGGGAGATTGCCTACCCAGCTGTCCCACCGGAGCGATCACCTTTGTTGAACGGGAAGCCGCAGCCTATGACGAGGCCGCTGTCCTTGAGAACATCAAAAAGCAGGAAGCAGCTAAGAATGGCAGTGCCAAAGCCGGTGGCTGTCCAGGAACCCAGGCGAAAACAATGATCCGGGACACGGTTGAAGATGAAGGTTTAGAGCCGTTGGCCTGCGGTTGTCCGGGATCATCATCCAAAGCAATTGTTCGGGAAGAACCGACAGCCGATAAACCGGTCGCGACTACAGCACCCGAATCACAATTAAGACAGTGGCCGGTTCAGATAAAATTAGCACCGGTTAATGCACCCTATTTCAATGGTGCACACCTATTGATTGCCGCAGATTGTTCAGCCTATGCCTATGCTGATTTTCATAATCGCTTTATCAAAAATAAGATTACCTTAATTGGCTGTCCCAAACTAGATGCTGTTGACTACGCTGATAAACTGACCGAGATACTAAAACTTAATGATGTCAAAAGCGTCACTGTCGTGCGAATGGAAGTCCCCTGTTGCGGAGGTATCACAGCAGCAGTTACTTCGGCGCTTCAGAATTCAGGAAAAATGATTCCCTGGCAGGTAATAACCGTCACTACGGATGGAAAAGTACTGGAAAACGTATAGAAGATGATCATGGATAAGGAGGATCAGGTCATGGAAAAAAAATATCTAAAAAATATTGATGTGGCAGAGGTGTTGACATTTGTAGATATGGTAACATATCAAGACAATCAAATTGTCAGTAAGACATTAGCTCAGTCATCAGCACTCAGCTTAACATTATTTGCATTTGATAAAGGTGAAGAAATCAGTTCTCATGCATCTGATGGTGATGCAATGATTATTGCGCTTGATGGCGAGGGTGAAATTACGATTTCAGGTGAAAAATATATCGTAAAAAAAGGCGAAACAATTGTTATGCCGGCCAATAAACCTCACGCAGTTCACGCAAACGAACAGTTTAAAATGTTTTTGATTGTTGTTTTCCCGCAATAGATAGACTAAGTCAAGACAAGTTCACGAAGAATAAATTTAAAGAATAGGCCTACCGATAAAATTTTGTCCTGAAAATAGTTGCCTAAAAAATACAGCCATGTCCCAAAACGCCGGGGATGTGGCTTTTTTTGATTAAAAATTGCCAAAAGAAGTCTTGCTTTGATTAAAAATCAAATGCATTTGATTTTTAATCAAAGTAGCAAAAATGCGCAAAAACATAGGCTGCAGCATTGTTTCGTAAACCTTTGCAGAAGTGCGGAAAAAATATTTTAAAAAGGCTTTAATTTGATCTTTTTGTGACAAAGTGGTGTTGTAAAAATAGAATGATTATGGTATGATAGCCCTGTCGATACATATATATACAAGTTGACAAAATACGAATTTTTCCTGTTGATAAATCGGTGATAATAACATACACTGATACATAGAGTAATTTGACCGGGAAACAATAATGGAGGAAAACATTATGGCTTTTAATATTGCAGTTGCAGGTAAAGGTGGCGTTGGTAAAACAAGTCTTACCGGTATGCTTATTGAATATTTAGTAGCGGAAGGTCTGGGTCCTATTTTAGCAGTGGATGCAGATGCTAACGCAAACCTCAATGAAGTGCTTGGCGAAGAGGTGGATCTTTCCATTGGTGAGATCAAAGAAGAAGTGAATCGAGCCGAAATGGATGGCGTACCACTGCCTCCTGGTGTAACGAAAACAGATTTCTTAAGACTTCGATTAAATCAGGCAGTTGCTGAAGGAAATGGTTATGACCTACTGGTTATGGGCCGTAGCCAGGGCGCTGGCTGTTATTGTTATGTTAACGGAATTCTGAAAACACAAATTGACATGCTGGCAACAAATTATCAATACATCATTGTCGATAATGAAGCCGGCATGGAACATCTAAGTCGGGGAACCCTTGGCAGAATTGACATGCTTATTCTTGTCAGTGACTGTTCCCGTCGGGGGATTCAGGCCGTTGGTCGGATTAAAGAGTTGATCACTGAACTAAAACTAAAAGTACCAGTGATCAAGCTGATCGTTAACCGCGCGCCAGATGGCATTTTAAACGAAGGAACAGCCGAAGAAATTAGAAATCAGGGTCTTGATCTCATTGGTGTAGTGCCACTGGATCAAAACGTTTTTGAATACGACGCCTATGGCAAACCACTGGTTCAGTTACCCGCTGATTCACCAGCCAAGGTGGCCTTAAGAGATATTGTCAACAAATTAGAAATCATCAAAAACGGCAAGAAATAGATCGCAGGGCTGATTAATGCTCTTAACACTTATAGACAAGCGGATAAAGTAGTACCGACAATTGTTACATCATGTTGTATGCATCAAGGCGGACACGGCGTAGCCTGTCCGAGCTTGCAGCATACAACAGATTAACAATTGGTCGGTACGGGAGTTTGTCGATAAACATTGGGCTGTTTTGCAGCCCTTTTAGACGGAAACTGCGGAAAAGGGGAGATTGTTATATGAAAAAGGTACGATTTAATATTAAAGGAAAAAGATCGGTTGACTTAATTGCAAGCAATGGAGAAAACCTGCTGGAAGCTGCCAGACGCGCCGGTGTGATGATTGATTCGCCATGCAGCGGCAACGCCACCTGTGGTAAATGCAAGGTGAAAATTACGTCGGGTCAGGTTAAAACAGAAAAATCCCGGCACATTTCTGAGCAAGAAA
>JAHIQT010000017.1 GCA_018903255.1 Bacillota bacterium
ATCAGGTCATAATAATCAGAAAAAATATGCTGTAAAATACTCATGCTTTAATTTTACAACAAATCAAAGATAAAGAAAACCAAAAAACCCCTCAAGATTGAGGGGCAGGGGTGTTGACGTGCCGTAGGCACTTTTTTATTTTTTGAAGTGCCGATTCTTTTCAGTTAAAATCATCCTCCGAAACAAACGACCAAGTCAATGCTGCGGGTTATCCAGAACTGTAGTTGATTAAAGGTTTAGGGTGGGTTGACGACGAATTGTTGACGCATATTTTAGTATAACTACTGCGCTTCCTGATTTATGAATTGAACACCATCGATAGAGTTAAAGTGGATTAAAAACACAAAAAACTTGTAAAGTATATAACCACATGGTATCATATTTGTAAATAATTTGTAACAAGGAGGAGTGGCGTGGAAAAAACCCAGAATATTTTTGAAAAAGTCCGGGAACGATTAAAAAAGCACCATTACAATTGGTCAACCGATGCAGATGAAGTTGAGCGGGCTGAATTGATTGAGCGCAATCATGACCAATCATTAAGCAATGACAAAAAATGGCAATTCAAAATGCGCGGTTCCGCAATTGTGGTCTGTACTTTTTTAGTCTTGGTTGGAGCCGGGGTAGTTGATCTACAAACCCGTGCCTATGAGGTTTTTTACAAGGGAGCAAGCATTGGTTACGTTGAGAGTATCGAGGCTTTTGAAGCAGCTGTGAGCGATACCGATGACGGTAAAAGCGTCCGCACAAACGGAGCAGGCAGTGACTATGAAATACGGACGGCGCGAACCACAGAATTTTTAACAGCGGCAGAAATCACCGAGGTGATCAGATCGATGCGAGCCGAGGAGCAGAATGCTAAAACTCAGGTTCAAGTTGCCAGAACGGATAATGTACCGCCAAACGTTACGGTTGCCGCCCAGGAACAAAGCTTAAATGAAACAGCCCAAGTCCAAACAGCTTCGACAGCGCTAGTGGTTGAAGAAGAGGCGGTGCCCGAACCGGTTAGCAGTTCAGTCAGTGATCCGGAAACCCAAACAGCAGCAGCTTCGGACATCTTTGTGGCTGAAGCACCGGCGATTGAAGCAGATGTAGCAACAGTCGATGCACCAGAAGCGGAGACCCCGCAAAGTGAAACCATCGTTGCAGGTGTTCAGTCTGAACAAAATCCGGTGGCAGCAGCAGTTGAGGAAAATCAGCCGCTAGAAACTCCGGCAGTTGAACCCCAAGTTCCGGAAATGCCGGCAGAAACGGTAGTTGATGCTCCAGAGCCAGAACCGCAAGAACCGCAAGAATCGCAAGAATCGCAAGATCCGCAACCACCAGTCGAACCAGTGGCTGACGCTCCGGCAGCAGAAGTGCCACCAGCGGAAACACCGGTAGAAGAAGTGGTTGTAGAAAGCCCTCAGGTGCAGTTTATTCTTCCGGCCAGCGGTCGCGTTGGCGAGATTCTCCGGAATTATGATGGCGGTTATTACAGCAATCATTATCGGTCGGCAGCGATTGATATCCTAAACAAGGAAGGAACAGCCATTTATGCGGCAGCATCAGGAAGAGTTACCTTATCGAGCTGGTATGGGGGTTATGGAAAATGTGTCATCATTGATCATGGCAATGGCTACTCAACCCTTTATGGGCATTTTAGTTCGGTCGATGTATCAGAAGGCCAAACCGTAACCCAAGGGCAGCGGATTGGTGGGATGGGATCAACAGGATCCTCCACCGCCAATCATGTTCATTTTGAGGTGCGGGTAAATAACGAGGCCCAACCGATCAGCCATTACTTCAATGTCAGTTCCGGCGACGCCATATAAAAAAAAGACACCCTAAAAAGGTGTCTTTTTTTTCAAAAAATCTTGCGGAACTTATATAAATATGGTATCATTATGTAACGAAAAAGTAACGAATAATAACAAGAGGTAAATAGATGGATGAAACTATGAAGAATGAAAGAGAAAGACGACGGATACAACGAAAGAGAAAAAGACAAACGCGTAGTATTGTCACGTTTATGATTTTATTTATTATGGCAACCGTCGGTGTTGTTAGTGGTCAAACCCAGGGTTATCAGGTTTTTTACCGTGGCGAAAGTCTCGGCTATGTTCAGTCTGCGGCGGTCTTTAAATCGGCGGTTGATCGCATCGAAACGAATTTGATGACATGTTACAATTACGATAATATTCATTTGGGCAATGGCTTTGAACTGATTCAGGGCAGGGTTGAGAATCCGATGGATTTTGAAACCTGCATTGAGGTGCTAAACAGTAAGAACATTCCCCTTTATGTGAGTGGAGCAGATGTTTTTATGGATGATCAAAAAATCGGAACCGTAACATCATTAGACCAAGCTGAGGCTCTTATTGACGCGTATCAGAATATTAACAGCGAAAACTTAAGCGAGCTTGAAGCTGTCGAAGTGATGGTACCCCTGTCCGAGACCAAAGATTTTGCAGCCATGCTATCGGCCTTAAAAGCACGTGTAAAATAAAAAAAATCACTGGCCATGGCTGCTGTTTTAGGTTGTCGCAAAGCTACCGTACCGATCAATTGTTAATCGATTGTCGGCTGCGGGATCGTACAGGTTTACAACCTGTTCGCCCCGATGCAGACAATTAGATGTAACATTTGTCGGTACTGAGGTAATTTTTATCGTTTAAACACCGGCCGTGGCTGGTGTTTTTTTAAGGAGGAGTGGCAGGATGGCTGAAATAACTCGGGAAAAAGCGATCGACATGGCAGTAAAATATCTGTCTTATAAGGCACGAACCAGCAGTGAGATGACCGACTACCTGAAGAAAAAGAACATCGCTGATACAATAATTGCTGAGGTGATGGAAAAGCTTAAGGACTACCGGTATATTGATGACCGGGTTTATTTGAAAAACTACGTCGAAAATAATCGGCATTTGAATTATTATGGTTCCCGACGTCTGGTTCAGGATTTAAGAAAAAGAGGGATTAGTGATACCTTGCTGCTTTCGCTTGAAGATCTGTTTCCAAAGGATGAGGAATATCGATGCTGTCAAACAGTGGCAAAAAAAAATCTGCGGGCATTAAAGGGTCAAGCACCAGCGCAGAAGAAAAAAAAGCTCTATGATCGGCTGGCAAGAATGGGTTATCCCACTGATATGGTGCTAGAAATGATTAGAACCCTGGTTTTAGAAGAAGAATCGCTAGAATCAACTGCCGATCTGGAATTAACTGCGGATGAGTTGGCAATAAAAGACCAGCAGCTGAGTGAAAAGCTTGACCGGGATTATCAAAAGTATGACCGCACCCACCGTAAAAAGGGAGCAACCGGAAAAGAGCTGACCTTCAAAATTAAAAAGAGCCTGATTGGCCGGGGTTATCCCTATCAGCTGATTAGTGAAAAGATAGCAGCCCAGCAGGAAGAGCTCGAAGAGGACTAGGAGGCGGATTATGATAATCCCAAGCGCTTAATCAGGTAGGGTATCGCCCGTTCAAAACAGACCCCAAAGCGTTTTTCCTGACCCAGTTCGACAGTTCGCAAAATACATTCTCTGGTATAATCCACCGCAATTTGGGTGGATTTTTTTAGATTGAAATCATTTAGCAGGCCAGCAAGAAGGGTGCTTCCAAAAATATCGCCAGTGCCGTGGAAATAGTCTGCTACCCGCTCATTAAAAGCATAGTCAAAGGTCCTGGCTACGGCATCGTAGGTGACCGCCCCCAACTGTTGGGGATCAAAGGAAATGCCGGTAATGACCACCTTTTTCGAACCCAGCTGGGACAGCCGGACCAGCAAATCCTCGATATAGTTTTGATCATAATCCTCGCCGATATATGGTTCATCAAGCAAGAAGGCGGCTTCAGTCAGGTTGGGAACGATGATATCGGCTTTGGCGCAAAGTTTGGTCATACCTTTGGCCATTTCCGGAGTATATATGGAATAAAGTTGGCCATGATCGGCCATCACCGGGTCGACCAGAATCAGGGTTTTCTCTGACTGGAAGGTATCAAAGAGTTTGGCTACCAGATCGATTTGATCATAGGAGCCTAAAAAACCACTATAAAGGGCGTCAAATTCCAGGTCAAGGGATTGCCAGTGGGCGGCGATCGGGCTGATATCGTCGGTTAAGTCGCGGTAGGTGAAATTTTCAAAACCGCCGGTATGGGTAGACAGTACGGCGGTAGGCAAAACACTGGTATCGATCCCGGCGGCAGAGATAATCGGCAGTACCACGGTGAGCGAACATCGGCCGACGCAGGAAATATCATGAATAGCGGCAACCCGCTTTTGTTTACTATACATTTGCAACTCCTTATTTTAAATGATCTTATTATATGTTAAAATTGAACCTGTAAAAAGCATCAGATAATCGAAAAACAATGGGTTCAGCTAAGGAGCAGATAAGATGATTACGATACCGTTTAAAAATAAGGGTGCCTTTCTTTATGTTGAGATTTATGAATTTATCAAACAGGAAATAACCGAGGGTAATTTAAAGTATGGCGAGAAGCTCCCCTCAAAACGCAGCCTGGCCAGTCATTTGTCAGTGAGTGTCAATACCGTCGATGCGGCCTATGGACAGCTGGTGGCAGAAGGTTACCTTGAGGCCAGTCCCAAAAGGGGATATTTTGTCTGCCAGATAGACACCTATCTACTCAAACAGAAAAATCGGGTTCTGGAAAAAAACACTAAAAAAATCGAAACAAGACCAATTAAGATTGATTTTTCGCCCAATGCCATCGATCAGCGTATTTTTCCCTATGAAGCCTTTCGCAAAATTTTTAAGTCAACCTTCAATGAATATGACAGCAGTCTCTTAAATAAACCTGAGATTCAGGGCGAGATGGAGCTCAGGAATGCCCTGGTTGAGTTACTGTATCGGTCGCGCGGCGTACGCTGCCGCGTCGAGCAGATCATCATCGGCTCAGGCACCGACCATCTGCTGCAAATCTTAGGTCTGCTCTGGGGTAAGAACAAATCGGTGGTGTTGGAAAACCCGGTTTATCTTAAAGCCTATAATATTTTTGAAAAAATGGGAAACCCGGTGATTTCGATTGATATTGATGAAAAGGGGATTCAAATCGAACCGATGCAGGCCTTTTCAGATGTAGCTGTTTATGTCACCCCATCCCATCAGTTCCCTCTGGGAATGAGCATGCCGATAGACCGGCGGATTCGGCTACTGAATTTTGCCAATCAGGATGATGGAAATTACATCATTGAAGATGATTATGACAGCGAATTTCGCTATAATGAAAAGCCCTTGCCTTCACTGCAGAGCATTGATAACAATGGCAAGGTAATTTATATTGGTACCTTTTCTAAATCGATTGCGCCTTCATTTCGGATCAGTTACATGGTATTGCCGGAAGCCTTGTTGAAGGCCTATCTTGAAATAGCCGATGCGATCAGCTCGCCGGTTTCTAGTTTGGAGCAAAAAATGATTGGCGCCTTTATTTCTGGTGGCGTTTTTGAAAAGCATGTCAATAAAATGCGGAAAGTCTATAAAGGTAAACGAATTGTTCTACTAAATGCCCTAAAAGAATTGGGTAACCGGGTTAAAATGACTGGTGAAAACGCCGGACATCATCTGCTGGTGCAGCTTGACAATGGTCTGACTGAGCAAGCGATGTATAGCCGAGCCCTGGCTCAGGGAGTCCGGGTTTATCCGGTTTCGCCTTATTTTATTCATGGCTTGCCGGAGAAATATAAAAGCATGGTTTTGTTGGGCTACGGCTCCTTAACCGATCAACAAATTTTCGATGGGATTGGAATCTTAAAAGATGCCTGGGATCTATAATCGGCAGATAGTGCTTTTACTTGCAGTTTACTCGCAAACAGGCTAAATATTTACTCTTTCTTTTAGTCTCTCTCCGTGGTAATATCAAGTAAAAAGAGATGGGAGTTAGAAAGTGGGAACTAAACGCAAACTAAACGGAAAGCAAGCAATCAAGCAAGTGAATAATAGCAGAGGGTTTACGCTGCTCGAAATGATTGTTGCGATCGCTGTGTTAGGGGCATTGGCAGCGCTTGCGATTCCTCAGTTTAAAGATGTAATTGAAAATTCTCGAAAAAGAACCGATCAGGCCAATATTCAGATTATTGAAAGTGCTATCGAACTGTATAAGGCCGAAATTGGCGACATTCCTGCCGGGGTGACTACCTTTAACCAACTGGTGACCGAATTAAATCGGGTTGGTTATTTAAAAAATTCAGAAGTGAAGGCAGTCACCAAGGATAAGGTGTTTACCTATGATAGCAGTGAAAAAAAGGTCAGTTTGACAGCCAGTCCGGGTGTGGTCAGCCCAAGTGATTAATTGCTGATTATGCAAACGAGTACACTCAAAAGGTGAAGGAGATGAATAAGCATAGTCCGCAGCACAGAGCTGGTTACACCTTGCTGGAATTATTGGTAACACTATCGATTTTGTCGCTGCTCACCGTCACCTTGGTCGGCACCGGCTTTAACGGCCATACTGCTTTTAGCGATACGGCTTATGAGGCTGAGTGTGAAAAAATCTTGTATGCCTTGCTCCAATATCAGAATGAAGCCATTATGGATGGTTATCGACGCCAGGTTCGCTTTTTAGATGATAACATGCGGGTGGTTTGGACAAAGAACGGGCTCAGTCGAGTGGAAATAATTGCGGTAAAAACCTTACGCTTCACGGGTTCCTATAGCGGGGCGACGACCTTAAACCTATATGGGCATGGAACCGTATCGCAGGGCGGAACAGTGAATTTGACTAGTTTAACAGGTCGGGTCAAAAGAATTGTCGTTCAAGTTGGTAACGGGAGGATTTATTTAGATGAACCCTAATAGTAGAGAAAAAACTAAAGAAAAAATCGATCATAAATTTAATCGAAGCAAAATATCAACGCAAGGCTATACAATTATGGAAGCGATTATTGCCATTGCAGTATGTAGCGGAGCCCTGGTGATGATTCTGGGCTTGTACGGGATGGCGATAAAAACGGAGATGGTATCGACTGCGATTTTATCGCGATCGTTAGAAATAAATAGTATTGCCGATGAAATAAATCTCACTTTAAAAGACAGCTCAGCTAAAAGTCTTAATGAGCGGGTAAGTTCGCTGTTAAGCAGCAAATACCCCGAGTATCAGTTAATAAAAGCAGAGCCGGATGTTCAAGCAAATTTATACAAGCTGGAAATCGCACATCAGCCTAGCAACAGTCTAGCAAAGCTATTCCACCTTAAGGTGTTCTGGAGGCGCGATGAGAGCCCGGTTATTTAGAAACCAGGACGGTATCAGTGAAAAAGGTTTCTCGCTAATCGAACTGTTAACATCCTTAATGGTGGTGACTTTGCTGCTGGGTTTGCTACTGTCGAGTATGATTTATCTGAATACGATTAATAAAAAAGCTGAGACCAATCAAAAATTATGCTATAACCAGCGCTATATTGAGCTGTATTTTCAGAAACAGATTTTAAGATCGGAAAAAATAGTGCTTAAAAATAATCGGGTCTATCTTCAGGATATCGAAAGCCCGGACAGTTATTACAATTATTATCAATATAGCAACGGGTTTTTAAGACGCTATAAGGTATATAAGAATAGTTTGACCTCGATCGGTTCTGGCGGTAACAGTCAATTTTTAGATGGTATTTCGTCTTTTTCAATGACCCTTGGAGCGAATCAGGAAATTCTGCTAAAATACAGTTTAGTTATTGATGGAGTCAGCTATTATCGGGAAACGACGATTTTGCATGGAAGAATGGTGGAGGTTCAATGAGCAAACTAAATGATGATGGCTTTGTACTGCCCCTGGTATTGGTCGTGATGGCTCTTTTAGCGGCCGGGGCGGGTTACGCCCTAAGCCAGGGGATGGCCGAACTGCAGGCAAATGTCTTGAATCTGGAATATCAATTATGTCTGCTGACCGGAAAAAACGCGATCGCGATCCTTCAGGCGGAATTGGAAGAGGATATCAACTATTCCGGTAGCGGTGGGAAGCTTACCGATGAAAACGGCGGATCGTATCAGATCCGGGTTTTAAAAGTTTCCGAAAAATTGCGGTTTGTCGAAGTAACCAGTCAATATAGGGGCTATCAAATGAATTTTAGTGGTGAAGTAGAACTGATAATGGCAATTGAAGCAGGCCAGTCAGGTCAGATTGACCGATTTAACTGGAGATTATTGGGGGTTGTGTGAAAAAGCGAAAAAGGTTCTGGATGATTGATCCGGGAGCAGCATTAACAAAAATAGTTGTCGGGGAGCTTGGCCTGTCAGGCCAGATCGAGATAAAAAAGGTTCGCATTGAAAAGACCTCAGAAGCGATCTGGGCTATCGATAATTATGTCAAGAAACCGAAGGCGGCAGGATCTTTACGTCAGCTTTTAAAAGGTTGCCGGCGCAACGATGCGGTGATACTAATGATCAATGACAAGCAAATGCAGGTCGCGTCATTTACCTTTCCGTTAATGACCAGCGCAGAGGTTGTCGATGCGATGGTCTGGCAGATGCGGCTGCCCGCTTCCGAAGATCCAAAAGATTGGCAGATCGATTTTGTAGCCCGCAAGCGGATCCGCTGGTTTGAACATTTGGGCGTTGACGAGGAAAGCCTGGATGTTCTGGGAGTGGCAGTTCGAAAAGACCGCTTGGGCTGTTATAGCAGAATTTTTAAGCTTGCCGGCTGTCGTTTAACAGCCGTGGTTCCCTATTTTTATGGATTTGACAGTCTAATGAATCCGGAAGCGGAGCGGCCAATCCTGATCATTGACATGGGAAAGAAGGAAACCCGTTTCTTTTATTACTATCAGGCAGCACTGCGTGAAAACCATCGGCTCGAACTGGAAGCAGGATGGGATGGCGAAACCTATTTGAAGCAGATTATTAAGGCAGCGGAGCAAATCCTTGACTTTCCATTAGGGCGTGATAAAGCTGCTGAAAATGGAAATATCTACCTGATCGGAGGAGAAAGCCTACATAAGGGTGTGTTGGACTACCTGACAAAAGGGTTAAACCAAGAAATTCGTCCGGCCGATGATCTGCTGGAAGAGACTGAGGAATTGAATTTTCCTGGCCAAATGAGCAAAGCGGAACGTTGTTTAATGATCCCCTGCCTGTGTGGTTTAATAAAACATAGCCAATTTAGCGGAAATAGCGGACCGCTGACTATTAAAGATGAAATGAACTTATTGTCAGTTGTTCAGGGGCAAAAGAAAAAAAGGAAACAAAGGAACTGGCTCGACA
>JAHIQT010000156.1 GCA_018903255.1 Bacillota bacterium
CGTCTGATGCCACCAGAAATTGCCGAATATGACCGGTCTATCTGGTTGGATGCCCAGAAGAAGGGGATCTTTATGCACAAGGTACTGGAGGACTATGTCGCAACCATCATCATTGCGAATAAAGAAAAAGAATTCAAGGCTACCGCATTTGCTGATCGCTTTGAAAAGAATTGTCAGGCGATGCTTGAGATGGTGCCCTATCTATCACGGTCGACCTATGAAATGCAACGGCATCGCTGTCAGGAAGACGCCAGAGGCTGTCTGATCCAACTGTGTGATGAAATGAAAACACAGCATTTTGTACCGATAGCAACCGAACTGGCTTTTGGGATGAATCAAACAGATCCGATTGAAATTGGATTAAATGATGGCAGCACCGTATCATTGAGAGGCTCAATCGATCGGGTCGATGTCCTAAAAGATGGCACCTATCGGATTGTCGATTATAAAACCGGCAAATTTACTAATATGAAAAAAAAGCGGGAACAGGGTGTCGATGTCTTAATTCAGGATTATCTGTATGCCATCGTTCTTGAAAAAATTTTTGATGATCAATCATCGATGGTGACTGAAAGTCGGTATGACTTTCCCTGTGATCGCAACGCCCATTTAGTAACAGCAATCAACCGAACATCAAAAATGGCGGTGATGGACACATTAAATGCGATTGCCGGTGATATCCGTAGTGGAAATTATGGGCGCTGTTGCGGGGATCCGGCTAAGTATCCCAACTGGGAAACGACCTGTAGTTATTGTGATTATGGGACATTATGTCAGGCGGAAGCCTGTGCCTGGGAGGTTTGACATGGAAGATAAAAACAGATTACAAATATTAAATGATTTTGCTCCCAATATCCTGATCGAGGCTGGAGCTGGATCGGGGAAGACCACCATCCTGGTTAATCGGATCTTGAACCAGATCAAAAACACCGAGATTAGCTTAGATAAAATGGTAGCCATTACTTTTACCGAAAAAGCGGCCATCGGTCTTCAGGAGCGCTTTCAGGAAAATTTGTTCAAAGCCCATACACAGGCAGAGGGGGAGCAAAAAGAAAAACTTAAAAGAGCCATTGAAGATATGGATAAGATTCACATTTCAACGATTCATTCCTTTTGCAGTAGTATGCTCAAAGAAATGCCCTTTGAAGCAGGGTTAAGCCTAGATTTTACAATTGTCCGGGATGATCAGGACGCAGTATTTAAAAAAGGTATATTTGCTCAGTTTTGTGAAAATGATCAAACCGCCTTTGATCCAGAAATCAGTGAAATAAAATTACGAATGGGAGAAGTGGCTATTAATCCTGATAGTCTGGCAGATACCTTTTGTGCCATTTGCGAAAAAGATGGCATCAGTTGGATCTATGATCAGAATAGCTTAGAAAAGGATCCCCAGGACTTTTTCTTAAAGGCTCGACAAATCATAAAACAGGTTTGTGAAGTTTTAAATAAACAGGATGATCCCGCGATTGGCTTCACTGAAATTGAACTGAAGCGTGGTGGCATCCTGACGGACGATGAAACCCCGGTAATTAAAGATGAAACCCGTTCTGTATATAAATGGTTCACTCAAAATGAGCAGGCGAAACCCGCTTCAGATTGCATGGAAATGCTTGGGAAGCTCGATGCGAAAATGAATATTTGTGCCGGCAGAAATGATAAAAGCAAAAATTTCAATCCGGATTTTTTAAATATCGGTAAAGGTGTCAACAATCGGCTCAAGAAAGATTATCAATTGGATCAAGTCTGTGGAGAATTAAAAGAGGATTATTCACGCTATCGACACGCCTTGTGTATGCGGTTTTTAATCGGAGCGATCAACTATTTTAATGCTGAAAAAAAGAAAGAAAAAAAACTGACCGATAAGGATTTGCTGGTATTAGCCAGGGATATGATCAAGCAGTCCGAAACAGCCCGGCAGTTTTTTAGTCATAAGTATACCTGCTTCTATATTGATGAATTCCAGGACACCGATCCCATTCAGACCGAGCTGATCTTCTACCTGGCCTGCCGGGAGACGACTTTGCCGGAAAACTGGGAAGACTGCCAATTAAAAGATGGCACCCTTTGTATGGTCGGTGATCCCAAGCAGTCCATCTTTGCTTTTACCGGAGCCGATATCAAGCTCTATAACCGGGTTAAGGAAAAAATGCAACAGGATAGCAACTGTAGGGTCTACGGATTACAGCGCAATTATCGGTCAAACAGGCAGATTTGTGACTGGGTTGAAAAGAGCTATTCAAAAAAATTAAGCGGGTTTGGTTTCCCGGATCAAACCGAAGCAGGAACCAGTCAGGCAATTTTTGAAGGTATGACCACCTTGACGCCAGCGTGTGTAGCCGATCATCAGACGTTAAAGGGCCTTTATCGGTACCAGTTAGGGGAGGGAACAAAGGATGAACTGATTGAACGGGATGCCCCTTATATTGCCGAACTGATTGCCGGTTTAATTGCCAATCAGGCTCAGATCAGTCGTTATGATACGGCGACTAAGACCACAGCGACCCGAGCTGTTACCCCCGGGGATTTTATGATTATTACCTGGTTTACAACCGCGATGCCACGGTACATTAATGCCTTGAAAGAAAAAGGAATTCCTGTTTCAGTGGCCGGGAAAATTGAGACAAAGGCTTTGGAAGAGGTTAACAATCTGGTGCTGTTGCTAAGCTATCTGGATGACTACCGGAACAGCTACCGATTGGCTGTGGTGCTCGAAAAACTATTTGCCTGTCACCTGGAGGCGGATCAGCGGTTTACTTATCATCAGTTCATCTGGAATGAAGCGGAGATAAAAGCCTTAGCCGATATCCGCATCAAAGAGAGCCTACTCGAGATTCGGAAACTTTTAATGCTGATTGGCCAGGTTCCTCCGATGGTGGTGGTGGAAACGGTCGTTAATGATTTTAAAACGATTATGGCAAATAAAAACTATGATATCATCACCCTCAATTCCGCCATGGGAAATGTCGAACAGCTATTGGAAGTGGTTCGGGCTGAACCCTATTCGACTTTTTCAGATATTGTTGCCAGGTTACAAAGTCTCACCGAAAATACCCTGGATCGAGAAATGTCGATTACCGATCTGATTGAAGAAGACGGCGAGTACAATGCCGTTCGAATCATGAATCTCCACAAAGCTAAAGGGCTTGAAGGTAATGTGATTCTTCTGGCAGATCCTTCAACCGGAGTGTCTGGCTTCAACGACACGATGCTCTTTATTGAGGAAGATGGGATTAAAAAGGGTTTTGTCATTCCCAAAGATAAATATGGTAGTTACATGGGTAAGCCAGATGGCTGGGATGAAGCCAAAGCGATCTCGGACGCCTTAAAAAGGGAAGAACATCTCCGGTTACTTTATGTGGCCTCCACCCGGGCCAAAGAAGCGCTCATTGTTGCCTCCGGCGACCGCATCGATAGCTGGGGGAGAGTTGCCAGGAATACGGCCTGGAAAGAGCTGGAACCCTTGATTGGATGTCCGCAGGAAACAAAGCTAATCTGTGACGGGATGCTGGATTATCCCGGGGTTGCGGAGAATATTATCAATCATGAAAAAGATCAACTAAAGCATTGGGGGATTGTCGATACCCATAGCGAATTTATCAAGCATCAATCGGCTTTTGAATCCTGCTGTGTAGAGGCTCAAAAACCAGTGGCCGGGCACATAAATCCCAGTAAGTTCTTAAATCATCTGGCTTCTAATTGCGATGAAGATCCGGAGCCACTTAGTGAAAAGGAAAGTGTTAACAAACTGCTTCGGGGGAACCTCTATGGGATTATTATTCATAAACTGTTTCAGCTATTGGTTGATGGCAGATATTCAAAAATCTCCGATCTTTCAGAAGCCGAGCTTGAAAGGATCATCAAGAAATCGATCCTGGCGGGACTGGAAAGTGAACCGCTAACAAAAAAACAGTGCGACTTGTTAAAAATCGACCGATCGATTGAAGGGGCACCGTTTATTGAGCAGTTAAGCGCTGCTTATGATGGGCTGCATGAAGATTTGCAGTTAAAAACTGAAAATCTTTGTCAAGACCAGGAATTCTGGAACCGGATTTATCAAGCAGATGCTGTTTATACTGAACTGCCATTCCAGTTGCGGGTACAACCAGAAACGGCATCACAGTTGGTTGATCTTTTGAATTTTGCAGAAGTGGAAAACCCAAAACCACTTTATCTGCGTGGGATCATCGACCTGGTGATTGTTAAAGGCAATGACTATACCATTATCGATTATAAAAGCAATGCCCGGGGAGAGCAGGAAGATCTGGATAGATTTAAACAGAATTTAGCGGCTATCTACAAACCCCAGCTCGATTTGTATGCGCTGGCACTGAAGGAAATGGTTGGGGAGGTAGATGTGGAAGCGAGGATTTATAGTTTGTACAATTAAGTGAGTGATAGCAAAGGTGAAAAAGAAAAGAACATTGAGCCCGAATTATTCAGAAACTCAGATAATCTGTGAGAATGCAACATACCATGACTATTTTCAGGTTGATGCACCCCAAAAACATGAAACGTCACAACGATAACAGAATTTTGAGTGACGTGCTCAACCGGCAAACAAAAAATCTGCTCAAAGAGGAAGTGCTGAAATTGATTTTCTTGTTGATAATGGAAGCGGCCCCAGGTTTTTTCTGACAGCTAGGGCTTTATCATCATTGGAGAAAAATTGACCAAAGTGGAGGAACTTGCCAATATTCTTCAGGTTTGCCTGGTCTCCGGGGAGAAGAAGGTGCAGATAACCATTGTTTCAGCCAGTGATATGGGGTTAGCACCTCCTGATTGATGTGAGCAGCATCGAAGAACGGTTCTACTGGTTGGTAGGATTGATCGATTCCAGCGATTCCACCGATTACAGCTTCTTCCCACATTGGTTACAATACTGGGAACCCTTGGCATGTTTTGAATGGCCACAGATTGGACAGCTTTGACCTGATCGGGCTTCTTTTTTATGTGAGACATAAGAAAGCTCGCTGGTAATAATGCCGGTTGGTACCGCGATGATCCCATAACCGACTAGCATCAGGGCGCTGGCAAGAAATTTACCCAGCTCGGTTTGTGGTGAAATATCCCCGTAACCCACAGTTGAGATGGTCACAATTGCCCAATACATCGATTCGGGAATGCTGACAAAGCCGTGTTCAGGGCCTTCAATAACATACATTAGCGCGCCGACAATGATGATAATAAACAAGAGCGTGAAGAGAAAGACGCTAATTTTAGTTTTGCTGGCACGCAGGGCTTTTAACAAGGCGCCGGATTCGTCAATATAGCGACCCATCTTAAAGACGCTAAATAGTCTAAATAGGCGCAGGATCCGGATAATCGGAAGGAAGCTACCAAAAGAAATAAAGAAGCTGAGATATATCGGTGCAATGGCAATGAAATCGACAATGCCATAAAAACTAAAAAGATAGTCGCGTTTTTTGGTTGTGACGATCAGCCGAAGACAATATTCGATGGTAAAGATAAGCAGAAAAAAATTCTGCAATAATAAAATGGTACCGCCAAGAGTCGCATGGATCTCGGCAATACTGTCGATGATGATTAAAAAACAACTGATCAAAATGGAGCAGATCAAGGCAATGTCAAAGGCTCGACCCAAGGGAGTGTCAATGCCATTGATGATTTGATTGAGTTTTTGCTTCCAATCTTTGGGGTAGGTATCCATTAGAGCCTCCTGATAAGCTATCCGTAATATTCTAATTGTGAGAACCGTAAAAACGATCGCAGGTTCCGACTTGATTATAGCATAAATTTTTGCAAAAGTGCAGCGCTGATGGTTTGACAAGCAGCATCAGAGTCTAAAAAGGGGTTATCGAAAACCCCGTCAGTAAAGGTGAAGCAGGTTCTTTTGTTCTGTCAAAGCATCAAAAAAACTGCTGAAACACACGATACTCTTTGTAATTTTGTGGTTGCTCGCATATAATATTACTATTAGACAATCACAATCTAAGGGATTGCTATCATTTTTTAGTTGCATCGATATCCCAAGGCAAAAAATGGGTATGACAGAATGAAATAAATGTTAATCATGCCCTGAAAGAACTAAAAATCAGAATTACAAGAAATGGAGAAAATTGATGAATAATAAGGTTAAGAAAATTGCGATCTTAACAGGCGGTGGCGACTGTCCCGGCCTGAATGCGGTAATCCGGGCAGTGACTAAAGCCGCCATTGCCAATTATGGCTATGAGGTCATTGGCTACAAGTTCGGCTACCGGGGTTTGTACGACAATGATTTTATTAAACTCGATGCTCAGGTTGTTTCGGGAATCCTCCATAAAGGGGGTACCATTCTTTACAGCTCAAACAAGGATAATCTTTTTGACTACCAGGTGGAAGAGAATGGCCAGTGTGTTAGAAAAGATGTTTCTGATGTGGCGATCGAAAACCTGAAAAAAGAAGGCGTCGATGTGCTGGTTGTCCTCGGTGGTGACGGCACCCTGGCTAGCGCCAGGGATTTTGCCCGGAAAGGCGTTAATGTTATCGGGGTGCCGAAAACGATCGATAATGACCTGTCCAAAACCGATGTCACCTTTGGCTTTAATTCGGCCGTCGATGTCGTGGTTGATGCCCTCGACAAGCTCCATACGACGGCTGAATCCCACCATCGGATTATGATTCTGGAAGTGATGGGGCGAAACGCCGGCTGGATTGGTCTTCATGCCGGGATTGCCGGTTCTGCCGATGTTATTTTGATCCCGGAAATTCCCTTTTCCTTGGATGCTATTATCGCCAAATTAAATGAGCGTAGCCAACGGGGTCTGCCCTTTAGTATCATTGTCGTAGCCGAGGGAGCGATGGAAAAAGGCGGTGAGCTGACGATTCAGAAAATAGTTAGTGATTCGCCTGATCCGGTTCGGCTCGGGGGGATTGGCAATAAGCTGGCGTTGGCCCTGGAAGCAAAAATATCCCGTCATGAAATTAGAAATACGGTTCTGGGTCATCTGCAGCGGGGCGGCATCACGTCAGCCTATGACCGGCTCTTATCAACCCGTTATGGAGTGGCTGCGGTGGAATTGATTGCGCAGGGTAAATTTGGATATATGGTGGCAATTCAGGATGGCAAGATGAGTGAGGCATCGCTCGAAGAAGTAACCATTAAGAACAAGCTGGTTGATGTTGATTCTGAGCTGATTCATGTGGCAAAAAGCCTGGGTATTTCTTTCGGCGACTAGCAGCGGGTTTTCACAAAACCGCGATCTGTTATGACTGATCTTATTTCCGAACAAAAAAATAAAATAAACCGGCCGGGCAGAAAGTGTTCTGGCTGGTCGGTTTAGTAATAATAAAGGTGTTAAAACAATTAGTCAGTGTCAAAAAAAGCTTGTGAAAAAGGAACTTATTCCGGTGTTACTTCGGGAGCTTCGTCAGCGCTTGTCTCAACGGTTTCTTCAAGAACGACATCGTCTTCATCCACCAGAATCTCAGAAAGTATTTCGAAAAAGAAACCTTTTGCTGAGGCCAGTGACTCATTATGGGCGAACATGGCCAGCTTGTGGTAATCGACAAAACCATTTTCATCAGCATAAGGTTTCAGACGTTGAAGAAAAAATTCTTCGGTGATGGCATCTTCAAATTTTTCCTGTACCGTGTTAAAGATTGTAATTAATTCGCTTTTCTTCATGGTATTACCTTCTTTTACGTTATTTCAGTCAGATCAGACTGATAAATCAATTATAGGAGCGCAGCCACAAATAAACAAGTTTTATTTACAAAATGGGAAGAAATATATCGAGGGTTTTTGGATCGGTTCTAAAAGTAGGATGCCTCAGTGAGACATCCAAGAGATTATAAAACATTGGTGGACATGCTTTCGGCAAACAGGGCGATTCCCCCAAAGATGAGATATACCCCGGCAATGATGCCGAAGCCCAGCAGCATCACAAAGGGATTGAAAATCAGGAAAATAGATAAGAACATGTTAATGATTCCTGAAGCCAGTAGCCAGCCAGTTCCGGCGGCACCCTGTTTTTTCATTACCGCTGAAGCGGCGATCTGGTTCATGCCAGTAGATAAAGCAATAAAAGCCAGCATAAACGCCAAGGTGCTAGCCCGCGACAATGGGTCAGAGAAGATCAGCAGAACCCCGAGTAAGGTTGCCAAGATACCGGAGGTCAGGCTCCAGCCTTTCTTGATCTCACTTTTGGCAAACACAACGATGTGAAAAACCCCGTAAATAAGCAATCCGGCAATAAAAAACCACATGATCATTTGGGCTGCGAACATCGGCGCAAAAAAGATCAGGCCGCCAAGGATGATCATCAGGAGGGCGACAACAATCCCCAATGTTTTGGACATTTTTAGAAAATCATTCATCTTTTTTCCTTTCAAGATTAAATATTTGGTTAATTCGATCAAGGATATTTTATAATATTTAGAAAAGATAATCAAGTTAATTATAAGAAATGTAGAGTACTGATAATTATGAAAAATATGAATGAGAAAATAAGATTCATAAAAAGATATTAAATGGCAATAAAATTACAAGGATACAAAAAATGTTAATGATTGAACCACACCTGTCTATCGCTGGTGGATTTAAAAAGCAGGTCAAGAAGCACTTTAAATTGAAGCCAACACCTTTTAATTTATACCCGAATCAAAAAGCAGCGATGGTCAGGCTCATCGCTGCTTTTTTGCGCCATAAATAAACGACCTTATATTCAGACCGTGCATTAAATCAATAAGGACAAAACATAAGCCAATATCATATCCTCATTGAGATCCCAGGGATCAGCCATAATAGCCGCATCCTCTTGTGTCAATTCCGGATGACGGGCCGCATAGCTTTCAAAATAGTCCAGGTACTCAGATTTAATGGTTTCCATTTGACACCTCGTTAATATTTTCCATGATCGATTACATACTGATGAACCGCCTGGAGTTTCTCCAGATCCAGGCCTGTCCCCCGAAGAATCGATTTTCCGGTGGTAAAAATATAGCCACCGCCGGGGGCACCTTCATCAATCATCTTTTTGGCCAGATCAATGCAGGCTTCGGTGGACTGGGATTTCAGCGCGCCAATGGGGTAGTTACCCATGATGCACATGGTCTTGCCGAGTTTTTCTTTGATCGTCTTCATTTCACCGTACTCAAAAATTCCCACTACATTGGGTTTTAGGCTGGCCAGATAATCGTATCGTTTTGACCAGTTACCTTCGATAAACAAGGCCACCGTATAGCCCATGCCGGTTAGGGTGTTGACCAGGCGCGAAAAGGTTGGCCAGTAAAAGCGTTCAAACTGTTTGGGGTTTAAAAATGAGGGCATATGCAGGGGCATAAAGATGGCGGGGATTCTTTTGGGCGCTCCAGAGTAGCTGGTGACCCCCCATCGCAGCAGCAGTGGGTACAGGGCTTCACAGGCCTGCTCGACCAGCTCGGGACAGCGATGCATATCCACCGAAATGCCGATAAAACTGCGGAGCTGATCGGCCAGAAAATCAAAAGGGGCTTGAATCATGTTTTCGGAAATAATCGGAACTCCCACCGTGGCACTGCAGTGACTATCGATTTCCCGGAGCATCCGGCTATGGCGCTGATGACTGAGGGCACCCTTGGCCAGATTGAGTCCCCCCAGCATCCCGGGCTGATCAAAGGCCTTGTATTGACGGGGCAGAACCTTTTCTACCAGGGTCTTAAAAGGATCCTTAATGAGTTCCTCGTATTCACTCTCTAACATACCGCAGACCTCAGGGTGCTGCATAAACCCGTCTTTATTCGGAACGAAATTCTGAGAGCCGATGGTCGTGTATATCCCCGGACAGCGTAAAAAAGTTGATAGCGCACCATCGACCTTCATATCGCGGTAATAAATGGGTAGTGATTCCCTGAGAACCTCCAGATTCCAAGTCGCCGTTTTAAGGTGACGGCCACAATAATCAATCGCCACCTCGGGGCTGTTTAAGGCGAAAATTGGGATCCGGTCTGGTTTTTCAAGATTGATTGCTTTTTCAATGCGGATCAATCGTTCGTTCAATAATCCTTTGGTATCACTCATTTATATCGCCCTTTATCCTTATAATTGAAATCTTCTAAAAATATTATACAGGCTCAAATTATCATTATTTTTGACAATTGTCAATATTTATTGAGTTGAAAAAATGCGAAAAATCGGACGTGAAAATAGTGCTTGATTCAGTAAAAAAAATATGCTATCATTAAGTTAATAAGTGAGCAAGTGTTCACATATTAAGGAGAAAAGATGAATAGAGTTTTGAAAAACGATCATACCGAAGAAACCTTGTTTGAGGTGGCCGAATTTTTTAAGGTGCTGGGGGATCCCACCCGGATAAAAATCGTTAGTGCGCTATTTGAAAATGGCGAGCTGTGTGTGAATGATATTGTCAGCCTGGTGGATGTCAGCCGGACGGCTGTGTCCCATCAATTAAGGATCTTAAAAGACAAACGGATCATCAGTTACAGAAAAGAAGGTCAAATGAAATTTTATCACCTGGATGATGCCCATGTGGAAGTGATTGTACTTTTAACGATTACCCATTTAAGTCATCACTAGGCATATTGAAAAGAGGTTAGCGGAATGCGAGTATTTTTAGAAGGTCTGAACTGCGCCAATTGTGCAGGAAAAATAGAAAAGTTGGTTGGCAAAATGCCAAATGTCAGAGAAGCCAGTTTGTCCCTAGCGACCGGATCACTGGTGATTGACGAAGGGGAAGGCTTTGCTCAGGAGGAAACCTATGATGCCATTGTCAAACTGGTTCACTCGCTAGAACCCCATGTCGTGGTTTCTCAAAGCCGGAAACAGTCGACAGCAGTGGAACCCTGTGGCTGTGATGGACATGGCGAGGGACAGTATCAGGAAGAAGAATCGCGACTCTCAGGACATTCGCATGCAGGTTCGCTGGGAGATATGGATAAGCGGCAGAAGTTTGAGCTGATCTCCGCGATTGGATTATTTTTACTAGGCTTTGTGCTCCAAGCATTGGTTCCGGCCAATCTCGAAATGGTCACCGTTGGAGTTTTTCTGGGAGCCTACTTATTGGCTGGTTATCGGGTTATTTTGTTGGCTTTTCGAAATATCGGAAGGGGTCAGATTTTTGATGAAAATTTTCTGATGACGATTGCTACCTTTGGGGCGCTAGTCTTAACCGAATGGCCGGAAGCCGCTGGGGTCATGATCTTTTTCGGGATCGGCGAATATTTCCAGGATCGCGCCGTTGATAATGCCCGCCGTTCGATTGCTGAAACGATCAGTTTTAATGCCATCACCGCCAATCGGGTAGGTCCCGAAGGCGAGGTGGTTATTGATGCCAAAGCGGTTAAGGTAGGCGATGTGCTGGTGATTAAACCCGGTGAAAAAATCCCCGCTGATGGAATCATCATGCAAGGGCTTTCCCATCTGGATACCTCACCACTGACCGGGGAATCTTATCCCCGCAAGGTTGAAAAGGGCGATGAAATCTTAAGTGGGATGATTAATGGCAATGCGGTTCTAAAGGTTCTGGTTACCAAAGACTATGAAAACTCCACCGCCATGAAAATTATGCATCTGATTGAAGAAGCCAGTGATAAAAAGGGTAAAACCGAAAAATTCATAACCCGATTTTCGCGCTATTATACACCGATTGTCGTATTTTCCGCCGTTGCCATGGCAATCTTCCCGCCGCTTTTAATTCCCGGGGCGTCCTGGCAAACCTGGTTCTATCAGAGTTTGATCTTTTTGGTAGTCTCTTGTCCCTGTGCACTGGTTTTATCGATTCCAATCAGTTATTTTGGCGGGATCGGTCGGGCTTCTAAGGAAGGCGTTTTGATTAAAGGTGGGAATTATTTAGATGTCCTTTATCAGGCTGATGTGTTTGTTTTTGATAAGACCGGAACCCTCACCCAGGGCGAATTCAAGGTGCTCAAAACCGCGCCAGTAGCAGGGTTTTCCGAAGCCGAGCTGCTTGCGGCCGCCGCTGCCGGAGAACACTATTCTAACCACCCCATCGGCAAGGCGATCACCGCCTATGCCCAGCAGGAAGTTGATGAAACGCGGTTAAAAAATTACGCTGAAATTCCTGGCAAAGGAACCCGGGTGGAGGTCGATGACCAGATAATCCTGGCCGGCAATAGAAGCCTGTTGCGCGATCATCAGATTGAGGTCAACGGCAGTGATGAAGAGGGCACCCTTGTTTATCTTGCGATTGATGGCAAACTGGCCGGATACCTGGTACTAGGTGATCAGGTTAAAGAAAATGCGCTGTCGGCTTTACAGGGGCTAAAGCGGCTGGGTGTCAAAAAAACAGTGATGCTTAGTGGCGATAACGCCAGCGTTGCCAACCAGGTCGGGAAAAAGTTAAGCTTAGATGAGGTGATGGGCGATTGCCTGCCCCAGGATAAGGTCGCTGCCTTTGAGAAAATCAAGGCGGAGAATAAGGATGGAAAAACCATCTTTGTCGGCGACGGGATGAACGACGCCCCGGTTCTGGCGATGGCCGATGCCGGGATCGCGATGGGAGCCTTAGGTTCAGACGCCGCCATTGAGGCAGCTGATATTATTCTGATGAAGGATGATCCAATGGACATTACCAAAGCGGTCGATATTGCCAAATATACCAGACGGATTATGATTCAGAATATTGTTTTGGCATTGGGGATTAAAATCACCGTGCTGACGCTGACCTTCTTTGGGATGGGGGAAATGTACCTGGCTATTTTTGCCGATGTTGGTGCGGCCATTCTGACGATTCTAAATACCAGCCGGATTCTTCGTTATCGGGGATTTTGGCAGAAAAACCGATATTAAGCTTAATGATCAACAGCACGGCAAAATTTGATCAAATTTTGCCGTGCTGTGCTTTTTGGCGATTATGCTAGCGCGTGATAGGAGTCTAAATGGCAGTGCTTTTTTGAGATAAAAAAGAGCGTCGATAACCGCAAGCTGCGGTTATCGACGCTTTAAAAAATTTATCAGATCGGCTTGCCAAGGGCACCAGCATAAATATTAAGACGTTTGCCACGAACAAAGCCAATCAAAGTCAGATTAAACTGACGAGCCAGTTCAATGGCAGCATTAGTTGGCGCAGAATGAGAAGCAATCACCGGAATACCGCAACGAATCGCTTTAATAACCATATCAGAAGGGATCCGACCGGTTGTAAAAAGGACAGCGTGACTGAAGTCCTGATTGTCAGTCAAGGCCATACCGATTGTCTTATCAACGGCGTTATGGCGACCAATGTCTTCACAGACCAATATTTCGTTGTCGTCAACGGACAGCGCAGCACAATGTGTCCCACCCGTTTCATTAAATAAAGCAGCATTTCGGTTGCAGCTGTTGGCTAATTTAAAAATTGTCTCTTCGGAGCAAGGATGCGCTGGCAATGATTTAAGTGTGGTGATTTGTGCGGCCTGCCTGATCTTTTTATTATTGCCACAAGAAATTGAGGCACTGGTGGTATCATGATCAAGGCTATTTAGCGAAATGATTTTGTTTAATTGAACCTTAACCCGCTCACCACTTTTGCAAATATAAATAAAGTCGATATCATCTAAATGATCGATATAACCCTCACTAAACAGGTAACCGAGGATCAATGCATCAAGTTTTTCCGGGGTGCAAACCAGCTTAAAAGCCAATTGTTCATTAATGTAACAGCTCAGGTGATGCTCCGTTATGACGAGGTCATTAAGGTCTTCGTGACTCGGCTGATCGTTGCCGTTTAGACGGATGCGTACGATTGAAAAAGCTTCTTTTAATTCTAAATCAAGTGCTTCGTTAATGATTTTCACGTAATTGTCCTCTTCTGTTTAGAATGCTGTGAGCAATGCTTTGGTGAAGGATTTGTCATACAGCGCCACAATTTATGAATAATTCAAATTTTATACAGGCTGAATAGTTATTAAAAAGCATTATTTTTTAACGTTTTTTGAACGTCGGATATGGTTTTTTAATTCTCTCGGGGTATTTAAATTACTGAACATTTCCCAACCGGGACTATAACTGCGGGCAATACTTTCCTCGACATAATGCAAATTTTCGGCTTCAAAACACTTATAAATACTTTTTCGGCCGGAGTCGAGAAATTTTTGAATTCTGGGAATCAGTTCAATACTGTAAAAAGCATTAAATGGTTCGATCCATTCTTCATAGCGCGTAACACAGCCAGAAATCCCCGTGCTTTCGTTAATGATGCGGATCATGTATTTGACATAATCGCTATTATAATGAGGCATGTCACAGGCTGTGACATATAGAAACTGTGATTGCGACTGTAATAGTGCCGAATAAATACCAACCAGTGAGGCCGATAGTTCCAGGACGTCCGGGTAAACACCGCTTAAACCAGAAATAGTGGGAATATCTTGGCGGTTACAGCCGACAACAATAATATCATCAAAGTCTTTTGAAAGTTGTTTGACGATCTGACTTAAAATGTTTTCGCCTTCAATCCGTAATTTTTTTTTGTCATATCCCATCCGCTGGCTTTGTCCGCCAACAAGGATTGCAGCTGTTTTTGTTTTGTCCATGATCATTTCCTCTCCGACACATACGTGTTGCCAGCAATGGCTAAACTAACCATAAATGAATTATTCTAGTTTTCAGATTTTCATTATATTCTAAATTTTTAGATTTGTCATTGATGTTTTTCGCAAAGTTATGAAATGTTTTATAGTGTTCTAAAATACTGCCCGGATTTTAAATATCCGGAATTTTGCCATAAGAGAGATAAAATTGCTGTGATTATTAAAAAGCAGCCTTGAAATAATCGAGTAACAAGATCATGGAGATATGGTAAAATTAGGATCGTTACGAAAAATAAAGGTTTTTAGGGGCTGTTATCGATAATCGAGGACAATTAAGTATAGGTAAATCGTAAAAAAAACGGAACAGAAAAAAAACAGAGAAAAAATAGGAAAAATATAATCGGAATAAGAAAAGCCTTAAACCATTTTTAGGACGCTTGAAATAAGAATAACAGGGCAAACAGGCATTTTTAGGAGGGGAAAATTTTACGGAATGCTTAAGACGGAAATTAGTTAAAAAATTATCAATGACAAATCGGAATATTTCTATTATAATTAGGGTACTAAAAAATAGGGGGAAAAAGATGGTTAATTTAATAATTGATGGGCAGAACATCAATGTCGAACCAGGAACAACAATTCTAAAAGCAGCGAGTTCCATAGGCATTGAGATTCCGACTCTGTGTAGTTTTAAAGATTTCACTCCTGATGGAACGTGTCGGATGTGTTTGGTAGAAGTCGTGGGTTCAAAAGAATTAGAGAAAGCTTGTTCAACTGAAGTTGCTGAAGGTATGGTGGTTAATACCGATACATTTGTAGTACGAAACGAGCGACGTAAGGCACTAAAAGCATTGATGGTCGATCATAAATTTGATTGTATGGCGTGTTACAAATATGAAACCTGTTTCTTTGTCGAAAATAATGCAAACTTGATTGATTTTGATACCTACAAGGCAGAAGGGACACCGGGTTATGCTGAGCGACCGTTGGACGATTCTAATCCGTTTTATTTTTATGATCCCGGCAAGTGTGTGCTTTGTGGCCGCTGTATCAAAGCCTGTGATCACTTACAATGTAGCCATATTTTAGCGGCATTTGATCCGGAAAAAGATAATATCATTAAAACATTTGACAATTTACCAAGAGCAGAATCCGATTGTGTCAGCTGTGGAAATTGTATTGCAGTATGTCCAACCGGAGCACTGGCACCTAAGCACTTTAAGCCCTTTAAATATGCCAAACATGTTAAGACAGTTTGTCCTTACTGTGGCGTCGGATGTACCTTGAATCTAAAAGTAATTGATAATAAAATTACTGACGTATTTAGCACCGAGGGCGATGTAAACAATAATATGCTATGTTTAAAAGGTCGTTTTGCTTATGATTTCGTTAGCAGCCCAGATCGACTGACAACACCACTGATTAGAAAAGATGGCGTCTTGCAAGAAGCAAGCTGGGAAGAAGCGATTGCTTTAGTAGCTAAAAAGCTTAAAGAAGCGAAGGCCGAAGGACCAGAGGCAGTAGCCGGATTGTCATCAGCACGTTGTACCAATGAAGAAAACTATGTTTTCCAGAAATTTATCAGAACGGTTGGTGCAACAAACAACGTCGATCATTGCGCCCGTTTATGTCATGCTGCTACCGTAGCCGGTTTGGCTAAATCGTTTGGTAGCGGTGCGATGACCAATAGTATTGAAGAAATAGACTTGATGGATGTTATGCTTGTTTCAGGCTCCAATACAACCGAGACACATCCGGTTATCGGGGCAAAAATAAAACAACGAAAAGCCCAGGGGGCGGTATTGATTGTTGCCGAACCACGAAAGATTGAACTGGCTAACTATGCAGATGTCTACTTACAGATCAAACCTGGGACAAATGTGGCCTTATTCAATGGCCTGGTGCGAGCTGTTCTGGATGCCGGTCTTGAAGATAAAAACTTTATCAATGAACGAACCGAAGGTTACGAGGCCTTTATCGAATTCATGAACACCATCACCGTTGAAAAATGCGCCGAAATTTGTGGTGTTGATCCAGCTGAAATGCGAAAAGCGGGAGAGCTTTATGCGACTAAGGATCGTGGCGGAATCTTCTATTCAATGGGTGTTACCCAGTTTAATACTGGTACTGATGGCGTTATGTCGACCGCTAATTTAGCGATGTTAACCGGAAAAATTGGTCGCGAAGGCTGTGGCGTTAATCCGCTACGTGGTCAGAATAATGTTCAGGGTGCTTGTGATATGGGAGCCTTACCAGGTGATCTACCCGGTTATCAAAAAGTCGCAAATGCTGAAGTTATTGAAAAGTTTGAAGCGGCTTGGGGCGTAACAATGCCTCAAAATGCAGGAAAAACCTTAACTGAAATTACTAACGGTGTTGGTGACAATACCATTAAATTCCTGTACATCATGGGCGAAAACCCGATGGTTTCTGATCCAAACACCAATCATGTTAGAGAATCACTGGAAAAGGCTAACTTTATCGTGGTTCAAGACATTTTCCAGACAGAGACGACTGAATATGCCGATGTTGTTTTACCGGCATCTGTTTATGCTGAAAAAGATGGAACCTTTACTAATACTGAGCGCCGGATTCAGCTTGTCAGAAAAGCGGTTGAAGCGCCTGGGGTAGCAAAAAGTGACTGGGAAATTATTGCCATGATCGCTAAGGAAATGGGCGCTAAAGGTTTTGATTTTAACAGTGCTTCAGAAATTATGGATGAAATTGCTGCGGTAACGCCAAACTATACGGGCGTATCACATCAGCGACTGGAAAATGGCGATCGCATCCAATGGCCATGTTTTAGCAAGGATTCTGAAGGGGCGAAATTCCTTCATGCCGGAAAATTCACCAGAGGTTTGGGAGCCTTTATGATTGCCGATTATATTCCGCCAGAAGATCAGGCTGATGAAGAATACCCGCTGATTTTAATGACCGGTCGAATTCTTGAACATTATCATACCCGAACCATGACAAAACGGACACCAGGTATCGAAGTGATTGCGGGCGATGCCTTTGTCGAAATCAATCCGGCTAAAGCTGAAGAATTTGGAATCGCCGAAGGTGATGTAATCAATGTTACTTCGCCAAGGGGCAGCGTTTTTGCCAAGGCCCGCTTTAATGAGGGGATCATGGAAAACAACCTGTTTATGCCTTTCCACTACGGCGATAGCGGAGCTAACTGTCTGACCGGTGGTACGGTTGATCCAATTGCCAAAATTCCACCATTGAAAGTGTCAAAAGTTCGCATTACCAAATAAAAAAATATCTGCTTTACTCAAGGGGTGCGAAAGCACCTCTTTTTTGGTGTGTGACAGGCTTTGACAATCGGCTGAAAAAATAAAAGCACAACAAAATTGACAGCGTTTACTTGACAATCGAGCGGTAAAGGTGTATCATATTATTATAAACATGTACACACATGTCACACAAGTTTTTTTATCGGATCATTTTTTTCAAAGGAAGGGTATTAATATGCTGGATTTAAAGGTTTTAACACAGGCAGTTGGAGATTTAGAAGAAGAAGATGTAATGGAATTACTCAATGATTTTGTAGCGACTAAGCCCTCAGAAGCCGAAGCACAGGAAGCGGTTGCAGCCTGTCAGGGTGGGATGGCAATCGTTGGAGATCTTTTCGAAAAGGGCGAATATTTTGTTGGCGACCTGATTTTTGCAGGGGAATTACTAACCGAAGCAATCAATGTCTTAAAACCAGTTTTAGGCAGTGAAGACTCGGCTGTTGCTGGAACCATCATTATCGGAACAGTTCATGGTGACTTACATGATATCGGAAAAAATATTTTTAAAAGCATGTCAGAAGCGGCTGGTTTTGAAGTGATCGATTTAGGAATCGATGTGGCTCCAGAGCTCTTTGTCGAAAAAGCCAAAGATTGTAATCCGGCAATCATCGGCATGAGTGGAGTTTTAACCTTAGCGATAGACTCCATGAAAGAGACTGTCGATGCGCTGAAAGCCGCTGGAATTGATGCCAAAGTGATTATTGGCGGAAATCCAGTCACCAAAGAATCATGTGAATATGTTGGTGCCGACCAGTTTACTACCAATGCCGCCGAAGGCGTAAAAATCTGCCAGAGCTGGGTATAGGTTTCGACAGGAATGTCGGAATATCGCCAAATAACCGAAAAATAGAATAAAAAATCAAGGATAAGAAGAAGAGAATCAGCTCGACTTGTTATCCTTTTTTTATTCAAAAGCGATCATTTTTGACTCTAAAACTAAAGATTTGTAGATATATGTATATACAGGTCGATTCAAGTATGGTATAATTTCGACAAACGATTTCAAGAGAATCGAAAAACGTTGAAGGAGGAAAACGTGTGAACAATTTTTTAACCCCGGCAGAGATTATTGAAGTTATTTCCAAAGGTTTTGGAAAGAACAGAACCACGATGCCAATAGTTAAGATGATTATCTTAGGTATTTGTGCAGGTGTGTTTATTGGTTTTGGATCTTATGGTTTTACGATCGCAACTGCAAACGCAGGAGCAGGATTTGAGGGAACCCTCGGTCGATTTATGGGGGCAGCAGTCTTCCCCGTTGGTCTGATGTTTGTCGTAATGTTTGGAGCTGAACTTTTTACTAGTAACAACTTACTGACAATCTCTTGTGGAAAAAAAGATATTGGTTGGGGCGAAATGCTTCGCAACTGGGGTATCGTTTGGGTTGCCAATTTTATTGGCTCGGTAGCCCTGGCCTGGTTGCTGTCTCAAAGTGGCCTTTACGGTGAAGCAATGGTAACGAAGGCGATGGCAATAGCTGAAGCCAAGGTTGCAATTCCATTATTTGAAATTATTATTCGTGCTACTTTATGTAACATCTTTGTTGTTTTAGCGGTATGGATGCAAGCCGGAGCTAAAGATGTAGCTGGTAAAATACTGGCCATCTGGTTCCCGATTATGCTCTTTGTATTATCAGGATATGAACATAGTGTTGCAAACATGTTCTTTATCCCGATGGGCTACTTTGTGGGCGCAGATATTACCTGGGGACAGATTATTATTAACAATATCATTCCGGTTACAATTGGTAATATGATTGGTGGTGCAGTTCTGGTGCCAGCAGTTGCTTATTACTCATATTGCAAATGTGGCCCAAAAGCCTAGTTTAGTAACTTTTGCTCTTCAATTATGAAGAGCAAAGGCCTCTAAACTTAAAGTCGTAAAAATTTGCAAGATTTATCTTAATTATACCATTATAAAAAATAGCAATTTAGGTTATAATTAAGAGAATCTTATCTTATAGATTCAGTAATTCCAGGTGTGGTCATAAAATAATCAGATCGAGACCAGACATGGCCGGATATTTAATTTACACCTCAAAGGGAGCGAAACCTAAACTATGAAACATAGCATTGTAAGATCCATCGAAGGATTATATGAAGATCGAACCCTGGAGCTCGTTCGAATTGCTATTCGAAAGGGGTTTAAACCAATTGATATTTTCAATTGGTTGCAAACCGGAATGGAGCGGGTCGGTAAATTATATGAAACCAGCGATTATTTTATTGCTGATTTGATTTTTGCCGGGATCATTTTTCAGGAAGTGATGGAACTCGAAGAATTAAAGGAAATTACCAAAATAACACCTAAAAATAAAATCGGCAAATTACTGCTTTTTTCGGTATTTGGTGATTGCCATGACATTGGCAAAAATATTTTCGGTTCCTTTGCCCGAACGGCAGGATTTGAACTCGTTGATTTAGGGACGGATGTTTCCCTTTATCAGGTCATGGAAGCGATTGAAACTGCAAAACCTGATATCATCGGAATGAGTGGGATGCAACAGGAAACCATTTATGAAATGCGCGCGGTGGTCTGTGAATTGGTTAACCGGGGAATCCGGGACGATTTTCGGGTGATTATCGGCGGTGCGGTCATTGATGAAAAAGCGGCTCAGATTGTTGGTGCCGATTTTGCTACCAAAGATGTAATGACAGGTGTTGAAAAATGCAGATCATGGATGATTGACAAAACGGGAATGAAAAAATAACGATAAATAGACCAAGGCGGTAGAATAATGGGATCCCCCGAATATTTAAAAATAGTTGATGCAATAAAACATAGAATTACCAGTGAAGAAATAAAACCGGGTGATGCCATACAGTCAGAGAATCTCCTTTGCGAAGAATTTAATGTCAGTCGAATGACGGTCAGAAAAGGTCTGGCGGTACTCGTCAATGAGGGATACATCTACTCCATTCCGGGTAAGGGCAACTATGTTTGTGAACCTAATCTGGATTCATATACACTTCATTTTGATGAAATGATGACCACTGAAAAAAAAGGTGAGGAAATCCGGCTGATTGAGGTCAATGTCGTGAAACCCAGCTATGAGGTGGGCTTCAATCTGGAAATGGCCGAAAATAAGCATGTCATCGTCGTGAAACGGGTATTTGTCAGCGATGGTGTGGTCAAAGCCTTTGATATCAAGTATATTCCTTATTATCGGGGCATTCCGATTGTCGAAAAAGAAATTCGCTACGCCACCTTTCCAGAGATGGTGGCTAAAAAGAATTCTATTTTTGCGATGACTAAAAAGCTAAAAATCCGTGCCATGGCAGCTAAAGGGGAAGTCAGTCAGGTGCTCGATATTATGGAGGGCGATCCGGTTCTGGTGGTTGAGCAGAAGTTGCTGGATGAAAAAGATCACCCGATCGGATGGGGTTTGATGTACTTTACCGGGGAGGATTCTGGTTTAGAGGCAATTGCCTCCTTCGATTAGTTATGAATAACTGAGGTATGGGATGAAAAAAAGTATCTTATTAATTGTGTGTGGAATGATTCAAGATGAGATGAGCTTAGCGATGAAGAATACCAATATCAATTATGATACCATTTGGATGAGTGCAGAATTGCATAACAACCCGGACTTATTAAAACTGGAATTACAAAAAGAGATCAATAGCCATCAGGAATATGATATGATCCTTTTAGGCTACGGAAACTGTGGAAAAGCACTGATCGGGTTGCAAAGTGACCATGCCAGGCTGGCTTTGTTGCGCTCTGAAGATTGTATTCAGATGCTGCTGCACAATAAAGAAAAACTCAAATCGATCCGGGGCGAAACCTATTTTATCACCAAGGGCTGGATGATGGGGAAAAAATCCTTAAAAGAAGAATATCATTATGCCATTAATAAGTATGGTCCCAAACGGGCAGAAATGATCATGGGGATCATGTTTAAGAATTACAAGTCCCTGATGATGATTGACTCAGGCGCCTATGACCTAGAAGATTGGATTCATTGTGCCCGGCATTTAAGCCAGGTACTGAAATTGGATTTTATTATTACCCAAGGAGATGTAGAACTGCTAGAAATGTTCATCTCGCTGGAGTGGGATCATCGGGTGGTGGTGATCGAACCGGGAACGAAAATAACGATGGATGATTTTGGGGTGGAATGTGCGGTAGCATCCTGTGCGAATAGGATCTCATAATTTTGATAGTATTTTGATTTAATCTGAAAATGAGCAGGATACACGAACGGGGATCACAGGGAGATGCTTAAAAAGGGTGTCTCTTTTTTAGTTTAGCAGCGGCGCAGCTTAACTGATGTTGGCGATGGGTTGGGCTGATGCCAGCTAAATCGGGATACAGACAGATCTAGACAGACAAATCGGAAAACAGTATAATAAAAACAACAGCAGAAAAACAGCAACAGAAAAACAAGAGAGGAAAATCGATGAAACTTGAACAACTACTAAAAGAACTAAATATAATTGAGGTTAGAAACAATCAGCTGGATTGTGAGATAAAAAAAATTTGCTACAATTCCCGGGTAGCCGAGGCAGGCAGCCTGTTTGTGGCCATTCCCGGCTATGTTACTGATGGTCATCAGTACATTGATAGTGCCATCAGCCAGGGTGCTACTGCGGTCATCCATCAGGATGACCTGGCCGACTATCAAACCGAGGTTGTTTACATAAAGGTAGGTGATTCCCGCCATGCGCTGGGGATAGTGGCGAGTTGTTTTTACGGGAAACCTTCGCAGTCGATGGTGGTTACCGGCATTACCGGAACCAACGGCAAAACCTCTCTGACCTATATGCTTAAACATATTTTTGAAACGGCGGGTAATACCTGCGGTCTGATCGGGACGATTCATAATCTGATTGGCGATCAGGTGGTTGACAATCGCGGCCGAACCACCCCGGAATCGTTAGAAGTACAAGAGATTTTAAAAGAAATGAAGGATCGTGGTTGCTCCCATTTGTTTATGGAGGTTTCTTCCCACGGATTGGCTCTGGATCGGGTCAATGGGGTTGATTTTGATTATGGCATCTTTACCAACCTAACCCAGGATCATCTGGATTATCACAAAAGCTTTGAAAACTATTTTAATGCCAAAGCCAAGCTTTTTTTTCAGGTCAAGAAAGTCAGTATCATCAATGGGGATGACCCCTGGGGTCACAAGCTGTGCGAACTATTGACTGCCAACAAAAACGCACCGGTGATGACCTATGGTTTAAATCCGGGGCATGACTATTTCGCCAGAGATCTGGTTTTTGGCTCCAAAGGCACCGCCTTTACGCTGGTTACGACGGAGTGGGAAGAGCAATTATTCTTAAATATCCCCGGTGAGTTTATGGTCTATAATGCCATCGCCGCAATCATTGCCGCGTTAGCAGAAGCAGTCCCGATGGCGGTGATTCGGGAAGCCCTGGCGACGATGCCGGGGGTCGAAGGGCGGATGGAAATTCTCGATGTTGAGGCGCCCTTTGATGTGATTATTGATTATGCCCACTCGCCGGATTCGCTGGAAAAACTGCTCTTATCAGTACGAAAAATATTCACCGGTCGGATTGTCCTGGTCTTTGGTTGCAATGGCGACCGGGATAAGGACAAAAGACCGATTATGGGTCGGATCGCAGGAGAATATGCTGATATGGTGGTGGTCACCTCGGACAATCCGGCCAGTGAAAACCCGAGCGCGATCATTGACGCGGTGGTGGCCGGCGTCCGCGAAAAAACCGATCAGGTCGCGACCGTGGAGCTGCGCCAG
>JAHIQT010000157.1 GCA_018903255.1 Bacillota bacterium
CCACAGCTCTTCCTGTCGGGCTTTTATACGCACGCTGTTTCAAAGTGCCGCCAATTTAGTGATCCTGCCGATTCAGGATCTTTGCGGTTACGGCAGCGATACCCGGATGAACAAACCTGGAACGACCAAAAACAATTGGGTTTTTCGAATGACCCGGGAAGGCTTAGCTGCGATTGATGTCGACTGGTACGATCACTTAAATCAGCTCTATCACCGAAAACACAAACTCACGGTGACACTGTCATCTGATTACGGACTATCAGACCAGAAACCCAATTCTTAATTTATCACTTTAGCGTAATGATGCGTTCCTTGCAGATTTACGAATCAGTGGAATTAAAACAAGTGTCCGTAGAATTCAAACATTTATTAATATAAACTTGCAATAAAAGTGTAACCTTTGGTATAATAGCCACAGGTAAAAATTAGGAAAAAAAGAAAAAGGAGGACTTTACCGTGAAAAAAACTTTATCCGTGTTGTTGTCTCTTGCCTTGGTTGTAACCATGGCCGCTGGTTGTTCAGGAGGAACAACCACTTCTTCAGAGGATAGTGACGTCATTAAAATTGGCGTGTTCGAACCCTTAACTGGTGCAAATGCTGCCGGCGGAGAACTGGAAGTTGAAGGGGTTGAATTGGCTAACCAATTACGTCCCGAAGTATTAGGCAAAAAAGTTGAGCTGGTTATCGCTGATAACAAGTCAGACAAAGCTGAAGCGACCACCGCTGCTGCCCGATTGATTGAAAAAGACAAAGTTGTAGCAATCTTGGGTTCCTGGGGTTCTTCCCTCTCAATCGCTGCTGGTGATGTTGTTAAAACCAATCAGATCCCTGCGGTAGCACTTTCAGCCACTAACCCACAGGTAACCGCCGGAAATGATTACTACTTCCGTGTTTGTTTCCTTGATCCTTTCCAGGGTACAGTCATGGCTAACTATGCCTACAAAAATTTAAACGCTAAAAAAGTTGCCATCATTCAGGAAGTATCGAACGACTACTCCGTTGGTTTAGCTAAATTCTTTACCGATTCATTTACCAAATTAACTGGTGATCCTAGTTCAATTGTTGCAACTGGCAACTACAATACTGGCGACCAGGATTTCAATGGTATCTTAACAAACATCAAAGCTGCCAATCCTGATGTTATTTTTGCCCCTGGTAACTTTACCGAATCAGCACTGATCATCAAACAGGCTCGTGCCCTTGGCATTACTGCACCATTTATTGGTGGTGATACCTGGGAAACAAATGAATTTATCACCGTTGGTGGTGCTGATGTCGAAGGCGCTGTTATGTCAACCTTCTTCGATGATACCAACCCACTGACCGAAGCCGGTAAAACATTTGTTGCTGAATACAAGAAAGCCTATCCCGACCGTGACAACATTGCTGCTGTTACCGCACTTGGTTATGATGGCTACATGATGACCCTGGATGCCATCGAAAGAGCCGGATCTGCTGATCCAGTAGCAATTCGCGATGCCTTAGCAGCTACCAAAGATTTTGAAGGCGCTACCGGGATGATTACCATTGACGAAAACGGTGATGCTAGCAAAAACGAAGCAATCATCAAAACAGTCAAAAATGGAATCTTCACCTACATGGATTCTGTAACAATTGACTAATCTTTACCACTAAAATTATCATAAGGAGAGCATGGCTACCATGACTCTCTTTATCTACGCAAGGGTGCGCAAATGTTTGTGCGCTCTTCAAACGAACAAACATTGAGGGTATTTGTTATCAGATACCCTCAATTTAAATTAAATGATATAACGAGGTTTTAATTATGGTCGTTGGAATGACAATGGAAACATTCTTGCAGCAACTTATCAATGGTTTATCAGTTGGTAGTTTATATGCCTTGATTGCCATAGGCTATACCATGGTTTATGGGATCTTAAGACTGATCAACTTTGCTCACGGCGATATCTTTATGATGGCAGCCTATTTCACATATTTTGGGATTGCAGTATTTGTTATTCCCTGGTATATCACCTTTATTATCACGATTGGTTTAACCATGCTACTGGGTGTTACAATCGAGCGAGTAGCCTATCGCCCATTGCGGGATGCGCCCAAAACATCGCTGCTGATTTCAGCAATCGGGGTTTCGTTTTTACTTGAAAATGTGGCCACTTACTTGTTTTCAGGAAAGCCACAAGCGTTTCCTGAATTCCCACTGATGACAACACCTTTTTTCATTGGTGGCTTGTCCTTTCAGCCGGTTTCTATTGTTATTCCAATTGTTGCCTTTGTCCTGATGTCTGCATTACTTTATATTATTAATAAAACTAAAATTGGGATGGCAATGCGGGCCGTGGCAGTCGATTATGACACCGCCAAACTCATGGGTATTAAGATCAATGGGGTTATTTCTTCAACCTTTGCCATCGGCTCCGCCCTGGCAGCAGTTGGCGCAATTTTATGGTGTATGAAATACCCATCGGTGTTACCCCTCATGGGCGTTGTTCCTGGGTTAAAATGCTTTATTGCTGCCGTTATCGGTGGCATCGGCAACGTTAAGGGAGCCGTTCTTGGCGGCTTAATCCTTGGCTTTTCCGAGGTTCTGATGGTCGCCTTTTTCCCAGCGCTGACCGGATACCGGGACGCTATCGCATTTGTCATCTTGATTATTATTCTACTATTTCTTCCCAATGGACTCCTTGGTAAGAAGTATATGGAAAAGGTTTAGGGGAGGTACCAGAAATGAAAGAAACTCAAAACAACATCGGTGCCTACTTAAAGCTTCATTGGAAAACAGCCGTATTTTTAGTTGTTCTTCTTGTCGGGATCGGTTTAGCCGACAATTTTGTTGATTCCTATGTGCGCCGATTATTAAATCTATGCGCTATTTATGTCATTGTCAGTTTGGCCATGAACCTGGTCAACGGTTTTACCGGACAGTTCTCGCTGGGTCAGGCTGGTTTTATGGCCATTGGTGCCTATACGGTGGCCGTCTTTACCGTTCCCATTGAGTCCCGCGCGGCTATTTTCTACCTCGAACCGATGGCGCCATTCTTAGCTAATATTCAGTTGCCATTTATTGTAGCTTTAATTCTGGGCGGTCTGGCTTCAGTTGTGGCGGCCTTTTTTATTGGCTCGCCTTGTTTACGGCTACGAGGTGATTATCTGGCTATTGCTACCCTCGGTTTTTCGGAGATTATCCGAATCGTCTTCACCAATACCCAATCGATCACCAATGGTGCGCTGGGGATTAAGAGCATTCCCACCATCAGTAGTCTCTGGTGGACTTACGGAACCGCTCTTTTGATTATTATTGCCACGGTACTGCTAATTAATTCCACCTATGGGCGAGCTTTCAAATCGATCCGGGAAGACGAAATTGCTGCCGAAGCAATGGGTGTTGGTCTCTTTAAAACAAAGATGACCTCATTCTTGATTGGCGCCTTTTTTACCGGCGTCGGTGGCGGCTTATTTGCTGCCCTATTGGGCACTGTTGACCCGAAACAATTTTATTTTACGCTAACATATAATTTTTTGTTGATCATTGTCCTTGGCGGCATGGGCAGCATATCAGGAACCATCATTGCTAGCTTTGTGGTCACCTTAGGCCAGGAAGCACTACGTTTTCTGGATGAGCCAATGGCCTTCGGCCTCGATCTTCCGATCTTTCGACCTGGACTCCGAATGGTTGTCTTCTCATTCCTGCTGATGGTCATCGTTCTTTTCTACCGCAAGGGCTTAATGGGTACCAATGAGCTCACCTGGGATTTCATGGCTCTGAAATACCAATCGATCAAGAAAAAGCTGGGCGGAAAAAAGACATCAAATGAAGGGGGTGGCAATTAATGAGTCTTCTGAGAACCGAAAATGTGATCATGCAATTTGGCGGTGTTGTTGCCGTCAACGACTTGAATATTGATATTAAAAAAGGTGAACTAGCAGCACTGATCGGACCGAACGGTGCCGGTAAAACAACCGCCTTTAATGTTATCACCGGTGTGTATGCACCGACTAGCGGTAAGGTGCTTTTTACCCCAACCGATAATGCCGGTATTGCTACGGAGATTGATATTACCGGGAAAAAACCGGATAAGATAACTGGTATGGGTGTTGCCCGAACCTTTCAGAACATCCGTCTGTTTAAGGAACTTAGCGTTATTGAGAACGTCCTGGTTGCCACCCACTTGAATGCCAATTATAGCTTTCTTTCGGCAATACTGAGGACTCCTAAAGCACAAAAAGGCGAACGCCAGGCCAAGGCTGAATGCGAATTCTTATTAGAACGGCTGGGGCTGATCGATTTGCAAAACGAAAAAGCTTCATCGCTGCCCTATGGACAACAACGCCATCTCGAAATTGCCCGTGCCCTGGCCACCAAACCAAATCTACTGCTGCTCGATGAACCGGCTGCCGGGATGAATCCTCAGGAGACCGATGAATTAACCGATCTGATTTTTAAGCTGAAAACTGATTTTGATCTGACTATTTTTATGATCGAACATCATATGGATCTGGTTATGGAAATCTCTGATCATATCTACGTATTGGATTTTGGCTGCACCATTGCAAAAGGAACCCCAGAAGCGGTTCAGAATGATCCAAAGGTTATTGAAGCATATTTGGGGGTAGACGCTGATGTTGAAAATTAGTAATTTAGAGGTAGCCTATGGCGGTATCGAAGCCGTCAAGGGGATTGATATCGAAGTGCCACAAGGAAAAATTGTCACGCTGATCGGTGCCAATGGTGCCGGAAAAAGCACCACTCTACGAGCCATTGTCAATCTGGTTAAGTCAAAAGCCGGCAGTATTACCTATAACGGTGATGAACTCCTGGGGCTGGACACCACTAAAGTTGTCGATAAAGGTATCACCTTGGTGCCGGAAGGACGACATGTGTTCCCGGATCTGACCGTGCTGGAGAACTTAAAAATTGGCGCTTACATGCGCAAAGACAATTTAGATGATGATATCCAAAAAATTTACGGGCTATTTCCCCGCTTGGAAGAACGTTCCTGGCAGCACGCCGGAACCTTATCGGGTGGCGAGCAGCAAATGTTGGCCGTTGGCCGGGCGATGATGAGCCGACCTAAACTGCTGATGATGGATGAACCCTCTCTGGGACTTGCCCCGCTGATTGTTCAAGGCATTTTTGATATCATCGAAACCCTTAATAAGGAAGGGATGACCATTCTCCTGATCGAACAAAATGCCAATATGGCTCTCCGAGTAGCCGATTACGCCTATGTCCTGGAAACTGGTAAAATAACTAAAGAAGGCACTGGTAAGGAGCTTTTGGCAGATGAAAGCATTAAAGAAGCTTATCTTGGCAAAAGCCATCGTAATAAATAACAAACTGGCTAAAAGCAAAGCCTCCAATTATTCGCGCTGAATAATTGGAGGCTTTTTTATCGTTTCGAAATAATGACTTTGTTGTTAATCGTTAGCGTTTTATTAAACACCCGCTTAAATTTTTTACCGCATTCGCTGATAATCAAGTCATCAAATACCGAATGACCAGTTGTCAGGACATTGAGCTGAACTTCTTTTTCCATAATAACACAGTTCACATCTTTCACCACCCCATCCATGCTACGATCCAGATACTCGGATATTTGCAGAAATAAACTCAGCTGGTCAATCAGATGGCGCTCGTCATCCTGGAGCAGTCCAAAATATTCTTCGGAAATTTGTATTTTTTTATTGGTACGATGGTTTAAAGCAATAAAAGCACTCATCAGCAGTTCTTTTTGCTCGATCCCCAGGAGGCCTGAGTTCAAGATGATATAAAAACTATGTTCATGGTGATTCCCAAACTGTAGCTTTATGCCCACATCATGGAGCATCGCACTGGCACGGATCATCTTACGCACATCCCAATTGATACCATGTAAGGGTTTAAGCTGTTCAAACAGATTTTCTGTGAGCTTAAGAACATGATAGGCATGAGGGATGTTAACATTGAAGTTGAGCATAATGTTGACTAGCGACAGCTCAAAAATATCATAGACCAGGTTCTCCTCGTTATAACCGAAATAATCATAAATAATACCATCCCGCAAACCGGCGTTACTGATTATCAATTCGGGTGAATCGATGTGCTTCATAACCCGCTCGAGGGCATGGCTGGAGCCCACAAAAATGTCGATCCGACCTTTTGACAAACCTTTTAGATTTGACCGCTCTGCTAAATTCATGCCGGCGGCCATTTCACAGATACGTTTCACATCGTTTGATTTCATCCGATAATTATGGGCGATTTCTAATGGGTAATCAATAAAGCTGCGATGAATCCGACCGACATTTCGAATCGTTCCGCCCACTCCGATTACTGGCAAACCGGTCGCCTTCTCAAGCAAGGGCATCTCATTAAAAGCATCTTTTAAAAAATGATCCAGTGCCTTAAGCTTTTTATCAGTCACTTCATCCATCAGATCAAATTTTTCAGCCAAATCAATCGATCCAAAGGGCAGACTGATGGCATCGACTTTTTTTCGGTCTTTTATCAGAACAAATTCGGTACTCCCACCACCAATATCCATCAGAAGAGAATCCTTGATGTCCAAGGTATTGATGGCACCGAGATAGTCCATAGCAGCCTCTACTTCCCCGGTAATGATTGTTACATCCAGTCCAACTTCAGTTTTAATGCGGGCTACATATTCTGCCCCGTTAGATGCTTTTCGGATCGCTGCCGTTGCCACAGCAATGACCTTTTGGATGCCATAGGCGTCGCACATACTGACAAACATCGACAGGGTTTGGATCCCAAAATCCATCCGTTCCTGCTGAAGTTTACCTGTTTCCGCCAGTTTGTCATTTAAGCGGACGTTAACCTTCACATCATCAATGATCTGAAAGTATTCATTATTATAGTACTCGCCAATCACCAGATGGACGCTATTTGAGCCAATGTCAATTACACCGATATTTCGTCTTTCCACGTTTATTCTCCCTCAATATTCTGTATTAAAACCACTTTATTCTTAGCCAGTTCAAATTCTTTTTCTGCTTCTTCACAGAAAAAATCCTGACAGGAAAGCAATTCTTTTCCACGTTTGTCAATCCGTACGTATTCCCCTGATTCAGTCATTAAACGGGTCTTAATTGTATCCTTCAAGGTCACCTCTAAAATTTGTTTAAGCTTCTCCTTCAGACTTTCTTCCTCAACTGGAAAAAGGGTTTCAATCCGCCGGTTCAGGTTTCGTTCCATCCAGTCAGCGCTGGATAGAAAAACATCTTCCTTGCCCTGGTTATAAAAATAATAAATCCGGCTGTGCTCCAAAAATGTCCCGACAATGCTGTGAACAGTTATATTCTCACTAATTCCTGGTAACCCAGGTATGAGCGAGCACATCCCCCGGACAATCAGTTGAATCTCAACCCCAGCCTGGGAAGCTTCGTAGAGTCTGTTAATAATCCCTTCATCCACTAGCGAATTCATTTTTGCAATAATCTTTCCTTTTTCACCAATTCTGATATTTTCGATTTCCCGGTCAATAGCAATATAAAAGGCACTTCGCATTGTTTTTGGTGCCACTTCGATCTTTTTCCACAGGCTATAATGACTGTAGCCAGAAAGCAGGTTAAACAGGGTCGAAACATCCGATCCATAGCTTTCTTTTGCAGTGAACATTCCCATATCGGTATACAGACCAGCCGTAACATCATTGTAGTTCCCTGTTCCCAGATGCACATACCGCTTGATACCGTCGGACTCTTTTCTCACCACCAGAATCATTTTACAGTGAATTTTAAGACCAACCAGCCCATAAATGACATGGCACCCAGCGCGTTCCAGTTTTTTTGCCCATACAATATTATTAGCTTCATCAAAACGCGCCTTGAGTTCTACTAGTACGGTTATCTGTTTGCCATTCTGAGCGGCCTCGATCAAAGCTTCGATAATTGGCGAATCCCCACTGACCCGATAAAGTGTTTGTTTGATTGCCAGTACATCCGGATCTGTTGATGCCGCCTTGACGAAGTCGACAACTGTTTGAAAAGACTGGTAAGGATGGTGGAGCAGTCGGTCTTTTTCTCGTATTACCTCAAAGATATCCGCCGCCTCATAAAACTCATTAGAGATCACAGGGGTGTAACGTGGTTCTCTGAGTTCGTCAAATTCACTGCGGCTGTGAAATTTCATAAAACAGTTCAGATCTAAATTACCCTTAAGCTCATACAATTCACTTTCTACAATTTCTAATTCATGCATCAGCCATTTCTTCATTTTTTTGCTCATGTCTCGGGTGACTTCTAACTTAATGCTGGCACCCCATTTGCGCTGCTCAATCGATTTCTCAATTTCAATCAGTAGATCTTCCGCTTCATCCTCATCGATGGCCAGATCACCATTACGGGTAATTCGAAAGGCGTTAACCTGTTTGACATCGTAACCGGTAAAAAGCTCATTAACAAAGGGACTGATTAGGTCCTCAACAAAAATATAATTAAGCGCCTTGGAGTCTGTCGCTTTTGGTAGTGCAATAATCCGATCCAATACCTTGGGAATTTCGAGGATAGCCATAAAATCCTTATCATCCTTTACCTTAGCTTCGGTATCATGTAGCATCACGCAAAGGTAAACCTGGTTATTTTTCACCAATGGAAAGGGGCGGCTGTTATCAATCGCCTGAGGGGTCAAAACCGGGTAACATTCATGCCTGAAATAATGGAGTGCAAAATCTTTGCTTTCATCATCCAGCTCATCATAACTTAAAAAAAAGATGTTATTCTGATTTAGCTCCGGTATGATCGATTTAGATAAACAGGTATACTGTCTGGCCATCATTTCCTGGGTCATATTATTAAGTATCGATAATTGTTCGATCGGGGTTAGTCCATCGACCGATTTTTTATTATAACCAACATTAATTTGATCCATAATACCAGCTACTCGAACCATAAAAAATTCATCCAGATTTGATGCTGTAATGGCTAAAAATTTAAGTCGATCCATAATTAGATTGCATTTATCATAGGCCTCATCGAGAACCCGATAATTGAAATCCAGCCAACTGATTTCGCGATTAATAAACAAATTATTTTTCATGATTCAACCCTCTTAATCTTCAGTATTGGTTTGATGCCATAGACATTTTCCATGG
>JAHIQT010000158.1 GCA_018903255.1 Bacillota bacterium
CTCCCACCGAACTGAAAATGCCCGCTCATATTCTCAATCAGCTGGATCCACAAACCTATAAGGAAACGACCAGTCTTGACGAGGTCATCGGCTCATTGGATATTCTCTATATGTCTCGGGTACAACGGGAGCGGTTTATCAGCGAGGAAGAATATCTGCGACTGAAAAATTATTATATTCTTGATAAAAAGAAGATGAAGGCGGCCAAGCCGGACATGATTGTGATGCATCCCTTGCCCCGGGTCAATGAAATTGCCCCGGAGGTAGATGAGGATCCTCGGGCGGTTTATTTTGCCCAGGCTAAGTATGGGATGTATGTGCGAATGGCATTGATTGCCAAACTTCTGGGCGTGGAGGAAAAAAAATGATCAACGTATCGAAACTGAAAAAAGGTATCATCATCGACCATATTGAAGCTGGACACGGTTTTGAGATTTACAAGCAACTCCATCTCAATGATATTGATGATGTGGTGGTGTTGCTTAAAAAAATTCCCAGTAAAAAAATGAAACAGAAAGACTTAATTAAAATTGAAACCGATTTGCAGATTGATATGACGGTTCTGGGTCTGATTGATCCCAATGTCACCATTAACTTTGTCAAGAATGGTGAATTGTTCAAAAAAATAAACTTGACCCTGCCGAAGGTTGTCAATGGCATCATGACCTGCAAAAATCCCCGCTGTATTACTCAATACGAGGATGTGAAGGAGATTAAATTCTTTCTGGTCAATGAAGAGAAAAAAAAATACCGCTGTGAGTACTGCGACGCCTACACCACTTTTATTGACGAAGAATAACGAAGGAGGAAAGATGAAAACCTTAATCAAGAACGTTGAAATGCTTGATGCCGAGGGAAGACGGTTTGGCAAGGTATTGATTGAAGACGGAAAAATAAAAAAAGTTTATAAAGAAAAAGGCAACGTCAAGTCTGAATATGATCAGGAAATCGATGGTCGGGGTTATCTGTTGATGCCGGGATTTATTGATATGCACTGTCATTTGCGGGACCCGGGTTTTGAATACAAGGAAACCATGGAAACCGGGATGCAGGCGGCGCTGAAAGGCGGCTTTACGACTTTGGTGGCGATGGCCAATACTAATCCGTTCATGGATGAGGCCGCTCTTGTTAAAGCCAATCTGGACAAAGCCGAAGTGCTGCAGCTTTGTAACCTGATCCAGGTGGCGGCACTAACAAAAGAGTTTAATGATTCAAATCTGGTCGATATCGAATCCTTGCGGCCATTGACCAATGTGTTTTCCAACGACGGGGTTTCAATTATGAATCCCGACATGATGGTGGCGGGACTTAAGGCTTCGACTGAGCATGATTTTATTCTGTTAACCCATTGCCAGCCGGAAACTGAACTGGTGCAACGAGATGTTAAGCTACTGGAAGAAATCGGTGGTCATCTGCATGTTTGCCATATCAGCAAAAAAGATACCCTGGAGTTGATTGAGGAAGCTAAGGAAAAGGGCCTCGATATCACCTGTGAAGTAACGCCTCATCACATCTTTGCTTCGGCGATGGACTACAAGGTCAACCCGCCGTTTCGGACCTATCCCGACCGCCGCGCTTTAATCGAAGGGATTAAAGCCGGCGTTATTGATATGTGCGGCACGGATCATGCCCCCCATACCGAAGCGGACAAACAAAAAGGGGCCCCAGGAATCAATAACTTTGAAATGGCCTTTGCCATGTATTATACGGTCTTTGAACAGAACGGCATCGGTCTGGAGAAGCTTAGCGAGATGCTCAGCAACGCTCCGGCTAAACGACTGGGCCTGAAAGCGGGACTAATCAAAGAACGCTACCCTGCGGATCTGGTGCTGGTGGATCTGAACTGGGAAGGAAAAATCAATCCCAAAGAATTTGTTTCAAAAAGTAAAAACAATCCCTTTGGCGGCGAGACCCTAAAAGGAAAAGTAATGATGACCATGGTGAAGGGAGAAATTAAATATGATGATAATGGACCGGCTCTATAATGAAGCTGTTAAAAAAGGACCGATTTGTGTGGGTCTGGATACAACCTTAAAATTTTTACCAAAATACCTGTTGAACAAGGACTGTTCCGATGGTGAGAAAATAACCGAATTCAATAAAAAAATTATCGATGCTACTGAGGATCTGGCCGCTGCCTACAAAGTGCAGATTGCCTGTTACGAGTCACTGGGACTGGACGGCATGAAGGCCTATAGCGAAACGGTTAAATATGCCAGGAGTAAAGGCATTGTCGTAATTGGCGATGTAAAGCGGGGCGATATCTCGTCCACTGGTGATCAGTATGCTAAAGGTCATTTCACTGGTGACTTCGAAGTCGATATCATGACCGTTAACGCTTATATGGGTGAAGATGCCGTATCACCTTATTATCAATATATTAAAGAGCGTAACAAGGGCATTTTTATCCTGCAACGAACTTCCAACCCGTCAGCGGTGGATCTGCAAAATCTTAAGGTAGGCGATGATACCATCTACGAAATCATGGGGGATAAAATCGAAGCCTGGGGAAGTACCTGCCGCGGCGAAAACGGCTTTTCAGCCATCGGATCGGTAGTCGGTCTGACCCGTCCGGAAGAATTCGAAGCGATTCGGGCTCGTTGTCCCCATACCTTCTTTTTAGTACCAGGCTACGGCGCCCAGGGCGGAACCGGTGAGGA
>JAHIQT010000159.1 GCA_018903255.1 Bacillota bacterium
AAATGGCGGAGAAGGTGGGATTTGAACCCACGCACCGCGTTAACGGCCTATACCCTTAGCAGGGGCACCTCTTATAGCCACTTGAGTACTTCTCCAAAGGTAATAATGCAAAATTGTTTATTCAATTCTCTGGCATTTGATGGCCGAGAGGGTGGGATTCGAACCCACGTGGGCTTGCACCCTAACGGTTTTCAAGACCGCCCCGTTATGACCACTTCGGTACCTCTCGTAATTCAAAATGCAAGACTAATATTACCAGTGAAAGACGATATTGTCAAGTAGTTTTAAAAAGTTTTTTTATTTTATATTTTTACAATCCAGTTAAGCGGATCTTCCAAGCTACCAGTCTGAACGCCGTACAGGGTATCATATATTTTTTTTGAATAATCGCCTATTTTACCCGCGTTAAATGTCATTTCCCGTTCTTGCCACCCTAGCGTCCCAATCGGCGAAATAACGGCGGCTGTACCGGTTGCAAAGGCTTCCTTGATTTTCCCCTGATCATAGGCCTCTGTTAGCTCATCAATGGTAATGCGACGCTCTTCGACTCTTTCTCCCCAGTATTTCAATAAATCGATAACGCTTTTTCGGGTGATCCCATTTAAAATGGTTCCTTCCAACGATGGGGTCACAAACACACCGTCAATTAAAAAGAACACATTGCTGGTTCCCACTTCTTCGATGTATTTTCTTTCTTCGCCGTCGAGCCATAAGATCTGTTCAAAGCCCATCTCATTAACCTTCTGCTGAGCCGCCAGACCGCTGGCATAATTACCGCCGCACTTGGCTTCGCCGGTTCCGCCGCGAACCGTCCGGGCATATTCCGATTCGACGTAAATGCGACTGGGCAACATTCCGCCTTTATAGTAAGAGCCGACTGGAGACATGATGATCATAAACTTATAACGTTTTGAAACCCGAACCCCGATAAAGGGATCAGTGGCAAAAACAAAGGGGCGAATATACAGCGATGTTCCCGGAGACTTAGGAATCCAGGCTGCATCGATCTTGACCAATGCCTTCAGTGCTTCCAGTAAAAATTCTTCATCAATCTGAGGAATGCACATGCGTGCGTTGGAGCGGTTCATCCGTTTGAAATTTTCATCGGGTCGAAACAGCTGCACCTCACCTGCTCGCGTTTTATAGGCTTTTAAGCCTTCAAACACTTCCTGGGCATAATGGAGAACCATTGCCGAGGGCATGATCTCTATGGCGCCATAAGGCTTAATAATGGCATCATGCCAGCCAATGCCATCGGTATAGTCCATCTCAAACATATAGTCTGTGAATTCCATCCCAAAGATCAGCGAATCTTCTTCCGGTTTTTGCTTGGGGTTTAGTGTTTTAACAATTTTAATTTCCATGTCTTCCTCCGAGTTCCATAGTAAAACAAGCCTGATTTCGTTGCGTAGGAGTAGTATAACAAGCCCTGTATACAAAGTACAAGTGTATTTTTTAGAAATAATGTATTTTCGAAATACATTACCTGCCTGTTTTTTTTTGTAAACGTCATCTTTTTTCCAGGGAACCGGAATCGCCATTGATGCTTGACTGCCAAAGTAAAAACCGACAAATAAAAAGACGATGGTTTATCCATCGTCCTGGCTGATGCTAGTCTACAAAGTATATTTCAATGTTCTGTCTTCCCCAACTCAGACACTCTGCCTCACTATCCATATAGATATCGATAATGCCATAACCAACGGCTCCGCCGCGGTCTTCAACGGTATAGACTCCACCCAAAGCCGGGATGTAAACCTTGGTTCCGAAGGGAATCCCACCCCAGGTGGCAATCGTTCGGCCTGCCTGCGGTACCGTTCCGGATGCAGTATTGTTTCCGGTGGCAGTGTAAGCAGTAGCACTGACGACCATACTGCCTTTAAAACCACTATCTTTATTGATGGCGGCACTGCCGTCACCAGTGGCACTTTTTTCGACAGTGACATTCCCTGTCACCGACGTAACCTCGACGGCTTCTGGCATAGTAATGGTGGTGGCCGGTCCCACTTCGATGATTTCTTCAATCGCCGGCATGATCACTTCACTGGTGATCACTTCACGGCTGACTTCGATACCATTTTCATAGCGGATCTTTTCTTTCATATTGGCTTTTCCGTTTTGCCCGACCTGTTTAACCACCCGGGTTCCTATCGGCAGTTCTGGGTTTTCGGCAATGGTAGCCTTCATTGGCACGTCTTTAATACCAGTTGATTCAACATAGCTTATCCGGGTTACCTTGATGGTTCCGGATTTGGCCGTCAAGGGTGTACTCAAGCCCGGCTCAACCTTATCATCTTCATCTGGTTTAACGCCATTTTCCGCAAGTACATCAGCAATGGTTTCCCCACCTGATAAATAAGTAATGGTCTTGCCATCAACCTCAATACTACCAGAAATTTTCTTTTGTATTTCTACATCGATGACGTCTTTAAATAAGGTCTTTAAGGATGTGCTGTATTTGTATTCATCACTGACTGGAAGATCATTAGCCAGCAAGACTTCCTCTAGCGATTCGAGCAGTTTTCCATTGGCAGCGTATACCTTACCATCGAAGCTGACCTGAACTTCTTTTTCAACGGTAAAAGCGCTGGAAACACCCACAACAAGCAGCAGAATCAATGCAATAATTCCGATCTTGATGCCGGGATATCTCTTTAGAAAACCAGCCTTTTCTCTCTCTCTATTCATAAATAATACCTTCCATTTTGTCTTAATTGCATAAATAAAAGTTACACGTTTGTTACAGTTAGTTTACCATCCTACCCATTTTATGTCAAGGTTTTTATGGCTTTTGCGGGTGTAAATGGTGACCCAATCCCAATTAGAAACCATGTTTTCGCCCATTCTAAGGCCATAATGGGGGCTTGGGTAAATTCTTGTCAACTGCTTTTTTGACTCAATTTTAATGAATAAGCTAGTTTTTAGATATCTGTTCTATACTAGATCTTGTGCTTTGAAAACGATGAATTTTAAACGAACGGAGACCTTATGCCCGATACAAAAAAAAGCCAGCCACACATTGAAATATTACAGACCAATCTGCTCAGGTGGTTTGATAAATCGAAGCGGGATCTGCCCTTTCGCCGTACCCGTGACCCCTATTTTATCTGGATCTCGGAAATTATGGCGCAGCAAACCCAGATTGATACATTGATACCCTATTATAACCGATTTATAACTAACTTCCCGACTGTTTTTTCACTGGCTCAGGCCACCGAAGATGCCGTCATTAAAGCCTGGGAAGGACTCGGCTATTATTCCCGCGCCAGAAACCTCCACCAGGCCGCCCGATTGATTGTCTCAGACTATCAGGGCAGGATTCCCGATACCCTGGCTGAGCTAATCAAGCTTCCCGGTATCGGCCCCTATACCGGCGGTGCGATCGCCAGTATTGCCTTTAATCAGAAGGTTAGTGCGGTCGATGGCAATGTCCTGCGGGTAATCAGCCGATATTGCAACAGCTTTGCTGACATCGGTCATGCTAAAACGAAAAAGCAGATCACCGGCTGGCTAGACAGCATTCTGCCCGATGCCGCTGGTGACTTTAATGAAGCATTGATGGAACTGGGCGCGCTGATCTGTCTCCCTAAAAACCCAACATGCCTAATCTGCCCAATCCGCAGCGGCTGTCAAAGTGATGCCACCGGAACCACCGGGCAGCTCCCGGTGAAAGTCAAGAAGCAGAAGCAGATCACCAAACAAGTGGAGGTCGGCATCATTAAACAAAACGGCCGACTGTTTTTTATCCGCCGGCCTGAGGTCGGCCTATTATCAGGGATGTGGTCTTTTCCAATTACCGAAACCGCTGTCGGCAGCGGCCAGGATATTAAAAAAAAGCTCAGAGAAAACTTCCCCGAGCTTAGTGAACCTATTTTTATTGGGACTAGCCGCCACCTTTTCTCGCATATCATCTGGGAGATGTCGGTTTATGGTTTTGATCTGGATAAGCTCGTCTGCGAAGCTGTAGCAACCCGCTATCTTGTCTCAGACCAGGCGGAATCTCAATCTGATTATCAATTCAAATCGCTGTCCGAGGTCGATGACCTGGCTCTACCGATTGCCTTTTCCAAACTTTTAGCGCTATTGACTGATTTTTAATCTTATCCGATATTAACTTATCCGCATTAATCTTATCCGATATTAATGCCTAGTGATGGCGGATCACCTGGAAGCGCTGCACGATCACATCGGTGTCGCCTTCGGCAATGCCGGCTTTGCTTTTGGCGATCGCCAGCTGTTCTTCCGGGGTATTGACACCATCCAGATCGGGCAGCAATAGCCCACGGTGCAGCTCCTTCTCAACAATGACCCCATACTTTTTGGCATCCAGATCGGCCACGCTGTTTACCGGTTCCGGAACGCCCAGGACATCGACCTTGATTTCCAGATCGATTAGTTCCTGCTCTTCCACCGGCATAAAGCGGGGATCATAGGTAGACGCCTCAATCGCATTTCGAATAATCTCCTGGGCAATGTTTTCGGTCACCGGGCCAGTGGTGCCGATGCA
>JAHIQT010000160.1 GCA_018903255.1 Bacillota bacterium
AAAAGCGTGATCAAAAAATGTGGTAGAATAATAGTGGCAAATAATAATAGTTGGCACGAAAACTGCTTATTTAAAATACAACGAATCAAGTTTTTGATTCGTTGTATTTTAAATATGTCTTGGAGGTGAGAATTTTGGCAAAAGTGAATCTAAGCTTACAGGTTTTACCGGTGGTACCGGACAGTGAGATTTATTACGTGGTGGATCAGGTGATTGAGATGATCAGTCAGACCGGCCTCAAGTATCTGGTCGGTCCTTTTGAGACGTCAATTGAGGGCGAACTCGATGAACTCCTGGAGATTGTTAAGCGCGCCCAGACGATCTGCACCCAACATGGAGCCCAGCGGGTGGTTTCAATCGTGAAAATTGATTACAAGGAAGAAGGCGTCACAATTGATGAGAAAGTATCAAAATATCAGTGACAAGCTTATCCCGATTCTGTTTATTCTCGCCATTCTGGTCGTCTGGGAGTTGGTTGTTAACCTAGCTATCGTAGCCCGCTACATCCTCCCAGCCCCCACCGATATTGTCGATGCGTTAATCGCAAACGGCTCGGATATCATAATGCACACCGGGGTAACCTTTTTCGAAGGAATGACCGGCCTGCTGGTGGCGGTTTTATTATCACTGCTTATGGCAATTGTGATGGATCAGTTTCCGATCGTCAAAAAAGCGATCTATCCGGTGCTGGTGATCTCGCAAACGGTGCCGATTATCGTGATTGCGCCGTTACTGGCGATGTGGTTTGGCTTTGGGATCGCCCCAAAAATATTCGTGGTCGTGCTGGTCTGTTTTTTCCCAATTACCGTAAACCTGATTGAAGGCCTCCAAAGTGTTGATGGAGAACTGATTAATCTGGTCCGCTCGATGGGCGCCAGCAAGGGTCAGATTTTTGCCAAAATCAAGTTTCCCAGCGCCCTGCCTTATTTTTTTTCGGGTCTTAAAATTGCCGCAACCTATAGCATCATGGGAGCGGTCATTGGCGAATGGCTAGGTGGCAAAGCCGGGCTTGGGGTATACATGTTAAGAGCACGGCATGCCTTTGCCCTGGATCTGGTTTTTGCGTCGATCCTGGTGATTGTTGTCTTGTCGATCATTTTATTTTATGGCATTGCCGGGATTCAAAGGGCGCTGATGCCCTGGGAGAAATTAAAGGAGGAAGAGGAATGAAAAAGCGGTTATTACTACTGATCGGAATTATTCTGATTACATTAACGGGGTGTACACCAAAAAGCGAAGCGGAAATTACCGTGGTTCTGGACTGGGTGCCCAATACCAATCATACTGGCTTGTATGTGGCCAAGGAACTGGGCTATTTTGAAGCAGAAGGCCTCGAGGTTGAGATCATTCAACCCAGCGAAGGTGGCAGTGCTGATCTGATTGCCGCCGGACAGGGCGAATTTGGGGTCAGTTATCAGGAACAGGTAAGCTATGCCAGAACCGCCGCTAATCCCTTGCCGATAAAGGCCATTGCCGCGATTATCCAGCATAACACTTCCGGCTTTGCCTCACCGGTTGGGCGTAATATTGTCAGCCCCAAAGATTTTGAAGGAAAAAAATATGGCGGCTGGGGTTCCCCGATGGAAGTAGCGACTTTAAAGGGGCTAATGGAAGGCAGCAATGCTGATTTTAGTAAACTTGAAATTGTCGATGTGGGAGCGATGGACTATTTTACAGCGGTTAAAGACCACGTTGATTTCACCTGGATTTTCTATGGTTGGGATGGCGTTTCGGCCGAGCTGAAGAATGAGCCGATCAATTTTATCAAACTTCAGGATGTCGACAAAAATCTCGATTACTATACCCCGGTGATTATTGCCAGTGAAGATTATCTAAAAAAGAATCCCGAAACGGCTAAAAAGTTCTTACGGGCAGTGACCAAAGGCTATCAATACGCGATTGAAAATCCTGAAGCAGCTGCCGATTTATTATTGATCGATAACCCCGAAATTGACCGCGAGCTGGCGGTCGCGTCGCAGCAGTATCTGGCTGGTGAATATCAGAGCGATGCCCCAAAATGGGGACTCATGCGTACTGAAATTTGGGAAAACTATGGCAAGTGGATGAATGATCAGGGCTTGCTGGAAAATCAGTTAAATGCCAATGAGGCCTTTACCAATGAATACCTACCAGAATAATTGTGTACTTAAGGTTATGGGGGTAACCAAGGAGTATAACCATAAAAATATCGTTGAAGATATTGATATTTACCTGAATCAGGGCGAATTTGTCTCAGTCCTGGGTCCTAGCGGCTGCGGTAAAAGCACGCTGTTTAACGTCATTGCCGGGTTGCTGAAGCCAGAAGCGGGAAAGGTCATTGTCAACGGCACCGAGGTGACCGGAAAAACCGGGGTGGTCAGCTATATGTACCAGAAGGATTTGCTGCTGCCCTGGCGTAACGTCATTGATAACGGCATTTTACCACTGGAAATTCGCGGCATACCTAAAAAAGAAGCCCGCGAAAAGGTAAAGGAGATGCTGGCGGTTTTTCAACTGGAAGAAGATGGAAAAAAGTATCCGATCCAGTTGTCCGGCGGGATGAAACAACGGGTTTCACTGCTGCGGACGACCATGTTTTCCAGGGAAATCATGCTACTCGATGAACCCTTCGGGGGGCTCGATGCCATTACCCGGCTGAAAATGCAGGAATACCTGCTGGAAATATTAAAAAAAATCAAGGGTTCGGTCTTGTTTATTACCCATGATATCGACGAAGCCATCTTTCTGTCGGATCGGATCTATATCATTAACGGATCGCCAGCTCATATTGTCGAAGAAATAGCCGTGCCAGTTAAACATGCCAGTCCTGAGCTGATGATGACATCGCCAGAATTGCGCCAACTGCGCAGCAATATTTTAAGACAATTGTGAAACAGCCGGTCAGCCTGCGCGCCCCTAGCAACCGGGCCAGATAGATCAATCACGACAAACAGTAGGGTAGTGTGTCGGGGCGGTAATTAACCGCCCGCAATCAAAGCAGTCTCATAATTGAGACTGCTTTTCTCTTTTTGAGAATTCAATTCTCAAAAAGAGAAAAAATCAGATGATAATTGGTCGAGACCTGCCCTCAATGGCTTGTAAAAATGGAAGTTAAGGCCGTTTTAGTAAACGTTTAAATAAATGTTTACTTAAAAAGAAAGTTTGTCAGGTTTGGCACGAAAATTGCTTGACATATAACTAACATCAAAACAAGGAGGTTTGCTTATGGCGTTAAAGGCAGCATTTATTTTTATTGCCCCCAATGCTGATCCGGCGATTCACCGGTCAGTGGTCGAAACCGAAGCAGTCACCCTGATCTCAGTAGGGGTTTCATCCTACGAATCGGCGGTGGATGCAGCCCTGAAGCTAGTCGCTGAAGGGGTAGTCGCCTTCGAACTCTGCGGTGGGTTCGGAAATCGGGGAACGGCGATGATCAGTGAAGCCGTTAAAGGAAAAGCCGCAGTCGGTGTGGTTCGCTTTGATATCCATCCCGGGCTGGAGAATAAAAGCGGAGATGATATTTTTTAGCAGCAGTGCTAGCACCGGCCATGATTAGCAGGTGGTAAAAACGAAGGAGGTGACTCTTATTAAAAAGTTCATCATTGAATTTGGAATGGGAATGGATTTTCATGGACAGGATGTTAATAAGGCGGCAGCAAAAGCCATTAAAGACGCAATTTCTCGCAGCTGTCTGATTGGGCTGAGTGAGATCCACGGCTTGACCGAAGAAAATTTGAATGAAAAAATGATGATTGAGGCTATTATTGGCGTATCCCGGCCAGAAGATTTAAAGATCGAGGAGCTTAAAAAACTCTTTCCGGTAGGAACGGTGACCATTAAAGCAGAGAAAGGAGGATTAACAACCGCCGGTCTTTTCTTTCCCGGTTTTGGTGATACCAATAATACCATTGAAGCAGCGATAGTATGTGTAACCGTAAGTGTGTAAATAACTCGTGTGAATCAGATGCCGCATAAGCGAAGCAGATAAAAAAGGAGGAACTATTTTGAAAATTTCAAACGAAACGATCATTGAAATGTATGAAAAAATGGTAAAAATCAGGAAGTTCGAAAATCGGGCGCTGAATCTTTTTGCTGAAGGTCAGTTTGGCGGATTCGTTCACCTTTATATTGGTGAAGAAGCAGTTGCAACGGGGGTATGTGAAAGTTTGCGGGAAGATGACTTTATCACCTCTACCCATCGTGGTCATGGACATATTATTGCCAAAGGCGGCGATTTAAAATACATGATGGCCGAGCTTTATGGCAAAGATACCGGTTATTGTAAAGGCAAGGGCGGATCAATGCATATTGCGGATGCAACCAAGGGCATCCTCGGTGCCAATGGGATCGTTGGTGCTGGCCATAACATTGCTACTGGAGCGGCACTGGGGATTCAGTACAAGGGCACCGATCAGGTTTGTGCCTGCTTCTTTGGTGATGCCTCAACCAACCAGAGTACCTTCCATGAAGGCTTAAATCTAGCCAGTACCTGGAAATTGCCGGTTGTCTTTATTTGCGAAAATAACGGCTACGGAATATCCGTCAGTCAGGCCAGACATCAAAACATCACCGACATCTCGCAGCGCGCTGTTTCATACAATATTCCTGGCATTACGGTCGATGGAAATGATGTCTTTGCGGTCTTTGAAGCTGTTTCAGAAGCGGTTGCCAGAGCCCGGAAAGGTCAGGGACCAACCCTTATTGAATGCAAAACCTATCGCTGGCGTGGTCATTTCGAAGGTGATCCCACGGTTTACCGGCCAGAAGGCGAATTGGAACAATGGAAGAAAAAAGATCCGATTCCCAGGCTAGAAAAATACATGCTTGAAAACCAGGTTATGACTCAAGAAGAGATGGATAAACTTAACGAGAAAATTGACGCTCTGGTTGAAGAAGCCGTTGATTTTGCTCAAGCAAGTAAATTCCCCGATGTATCATCCGCTGTTGAAGATGTATACACCGATATAATAGAGGAGGGACGATCAAGATGAGAGAGCTCACTTATGGTCAAGGAATCAAAGAAGGAATGCGGATCAAAATGCTGGAAAATCCTGACGTATTTATTTTTGGAGAAGACGTTGGTCTCTTTGGCGGATGCTTTGGAGTAACAGCAGGATTATTTGAAGAATTCGGCGAAAAACGCGTCCGGGACACCCCCATCTCTGAAGGTGCCATTATCGGTGCCGCTGTTGGTGCTGCCGCCGTTGGCTTACGGCCGATTCCAGAGCTGATGTTTGTTGACTTTGCCACCGTAGGGATGGATCAGTTGGTCAATCAGGCCGCTAAAATGCGCTACATGTTTGGCGGTAAACTAAAACTACCGATGGTGGTGCGTTTGCCATCCGGTGGCGGTGTCGCAGCTGCTGCCCAGCATTCCCAATCGCTAGAAGCCTGGTTTACCCATGTACCTGGCCTGAAGGTAGTTTATCCCTCCAATGCTCAGGACGCCATCGGTTTAATGCTCTCAGCCATCGATGATGATAATCCGGTTATCTATCTGGAAAATAAAACCTTGTATGCCGTTGCCAGCCAAGTCGAAGATGAGGTCAAACCGATTCCGTTGGGAAAAGCGAATATCAAACGGGAAGGTAGTGACGTTACGATTATCACCTATGGTAAACAGGTGTACGATTCCTTAAAAGCAGCCGAAATGTTAGAAAAAGATGGCATTGATGTCGAAGTTGTCGATTTGCGATCCCTCTATCCACTGGATACCGAAGCGATCTTTGAATCAGTTAAGAAAACCCATAAGGTTGTGATTGTCTCGGAAGAAGCCAAACGCGGCAGCTATGCGGGAGAAGTGGCCGCTATTATTGCTGATGAATGCTTCTACGAATGTGATGCCCCGATCAAACGGGTTTGTGCCCTCAATACCCCAATTCCCTTTTCCGGAAATCTGGAAGCTTATGTGTTGCCAAATGCCGACGACGTGGTTCAGGCGGTTAAATCCTTGTTTTAACCAATAACATATTAACATGGTAAAAGGCCATGGTTCTGGAAATAATGGAGTGAAAACGATGAAATTATTTCCAGAATTTTTTTAAGAGTTACAAGATGCCTGCCGTACCGACCAATTGTTAATCTATTGTTTGCTGCGCTACACGAAATCCGCTACGCTTATTTCGTGTAAGTCGCGGGCAGTCGCCAACTACAAGCAAAGCTTGTGATTGGCTCGTTGCCTTCGCGCAGGATCGGACAGGTTTATCAACCTGTTCGCCCCGATGCAAACAATATGATGTAACAATTGTCGGTACTACGTTATGGGCTAATTATTAATGCGTTTTAAAGACAGAAAAAGGTGGTGGACTTATGAATTCAATCGGAATAATTGCCAATCCTGCTTCAGGAAAGGACATCAGACGACTGGTTGCTCATGCAACGGTGATTGATAATAATGAAAAAATAAATATTGTTGAGCGGATCATCCTGGGTGCCCAGCAAAATGGGGTGGATCGGGTTTATATGATGCCAGATCCTTACAATATGGGTTATCGCGTGGAGGATAAGCTTAAAACTTCCGGCGAGTTGCAATGTCAAATTGAAGTGTTCGATTTTTATAAGGAGGACACGGTCGAAGATACCTATAAAGCGGTTCAATTGATGAATCAAAAAAACGCGGGTTGTATTGTCACCCTGGGGGGTGATGGCACCAATCGGGCGGTGGCCAAAGACATCGGCGAGATTCCGATGATTTCGATCTCCACCGGCACCAACAATGTCTATCCAGATATGATTGAAGGCACGATTGCCGGCATCGCCGCGGCAGTAGTGGCTTCCCATAAATTTGACAAAAATGTCTATTCTAATAGAGATAAGATTATAGAAATTTACACCGATGGGCAGCTTCGGGATATTGCGCTGATCGATGCGGTGATTTCCCGGGATATCTTTGTCGGTTCCCGGGCGATTTGGCGAGTTGAAGATATCGAAAAGATCTTCGTAGCCCGAAGTCATCCCGCCTCGATCGGTTTTTCAGCTGTGGTGGGAGGAAAAACCATTATCACCGAAGCAGACGATTATGGCGCCTATGTCAGCATTGATAAAGATGCCCCTAAAATAAAAATACCGATGTCAGCGGGGATTGTTCTGGCGATTGGTACCAGTGAACCGGTGATTTTAAATTTTAACGAAAAATATACATTTACCACCTATTGCCGGGGAACCATTGCACTCGATGGTGAACGAGAAATTGAATTCCATCAAAACCAGGACTTTACCTTTAAAATCAGCCGCAACGGGCCGTGGCATGTCGATGTTAAAAAAGCCATCGAAGTGGGACAGAAAAACGGATTTTTTAAAGTTTTGTAAAATAACAGGAGGATTGCATTATGGCTAAGTTTTTAGTAATGCCCAAGCTCGGATTGACGATGACTGAAGGGAATATTGCCAATTGGCGAAAAAAAGAAGGCGATAGCGTCGCGATGGGTGAAATTATTTTCGATGTGGAAACCGATAAAATAACTAAAGAGTTTGAATCACCGGGAGAAGGAGTCATTAAAAAGATATTGGTAACCGAGGGCACCGTCGAGGTGCTAAAGCCGATTGCCATTATCGGAAAAGCTGATGAAGATATTTCAGCCCTGCTGGCTGAAGCGGAAAAGGCCGGCGACAGCCCTGCTGCTGAAGTTAAGCCAGCATCAGAGCCGGATCAGGTCGCCGCAGCATCATCCAGTAGGGGCGATTATCAATCGCCCGCACCGGCAGTCGGTGGGCGGGTTAAAGCGTCTGCCCGAACCAAGAAAATCGCCGCCGACCTAAACATTGACATTTCCCAGGTAACCGGCACTGGTCCGCAGGGAGCCATTACCGAAAAAGATGTCGCCGAGTTTGCCGAAAAGGCAAAAACCGTGCAGCCGAAAATTTCCCCGACAGCCGGAGTGGTTGCCGCCGGTTTGGGCGTCGATCCCGGTCAGATTAATAAGGATGGCCGGATTATGAAGGCTGATGTGCTGGCTTTTAAACAAAATGCCGATTTCCTTAAATATGCCGATCCCCAGGAATTCACCAAGCCGATGTCAGCAATGCGAAAAATTATTGCCAGTCGGATGTCAGCCAGTCAGGAAACCTCGGCCACCGTTAACTACAACCAGCGGGTCGATACGACGGCCATGAAACAGCTTAGAGAAGAATTAAAAGGCACTGCAAAAATAACCTATACCGACATTCTGGTGAAGATATTATCGCGGGCGCTGTTGGAGTTTCCACTTTTAAATAGCTCAATTGTCGGCACCGACATTGTCACCCGAAATTATGTCAATATGGGTGTAGCGGTAGCCCTGCCAGATGGACTGATTGTACCGGTGGTCAAATTTGTTAATAAATTAGATCTGGGTCAGATTTCGGCAGAAATCAAAGCCTTAGCGGAAAAAGCCCGAAACAATGAACTGGAAACCGATCAAATAAGCGGAGGAACCTTTACCCTGACCAATATTGGGATGTTTGGGATGGAATCCTTCACGCCGATTATCAATCAGCCGGAGGTTGCCATATTGGGCGTTAATACGATCATCGATACGCCGATGGTGGTGGACGGCCAGGTGGTCATTAAACCGATGATGAACCTCAGTTTGACCGCTGATCATCGGGTGGTTGATGGTTCGGTAGCGGCTGCCTTTGTGGCCAGACTCAAAGAGCTGATTGAAAAACCCGGATTGTTGTTATTGTAATGGAGGCGAAACGATGAAGATTGTAATTTTAGGAGGCGGTCCGGGCGGCTATGTAGCAGCCATCCGGGCGGCTCAGTTAGGCGCTGAGGTAACCCTGGTTGAAAACAAATTTCTCGGTGGAACTTGCCTCAATGTCGGCTGTATTCCCACCAAGGTGCTGCTCCATACCACCGAACTGATTGATGCGCTGGAAAATGATGCTAAAGAACTGGGCATTACAATTTCTGGCTATGAAGCTGACTGGACAAAACTCCAGAAAAGAAAAAACAAAATTATTAAAAAATTGGTTGGCGGTGTCAATGGTTTATTAAAAAATAACAGCGTTACCAAAATAATGGGTACCGGTGTTTTTGTTAACAACCATCAAATTAAAGTGATCACTGAAAATCAAGACGCATCGGGCACCGCAGCAACACTGATCGATTTTGATTTTGCGATCATTGCCAGCGGTTCAACCCCGGTGATTCCGCCGATACCGGGCTCTAATCATCCGGATGTGATTACCAGTGATACGGCGCTGTCATTGGAAGCTGTTCCCAAAAGTATGTGTATCATTGGCGGTGGCGTTATCGGTTGTGAATTTGCCAGCGTCTACAATGCTTTTGGTTGCAAGGTCACGATCATTGAAATGTTACCAGAGATTGTTGCCAATATGGATCAGGACATTGTCAAGCCGCTAAAAGACAAATTAATTAAAGATGGCGTCGAAATCTTTACCAACACCAGGGTCGAATCAATCCAGGAAGACCCCCAAGGTCTAGCGGTCACGACCAGTTCAAAAGCGGGCGAAAGAATTATTACTGCTCAAAAAGTGCTGCTTTCGGTCGGTCGAAAACCAGTGATTGATAGCTTAGAACTCAATCAGGTCGGCCTTGAAACCGTAAGCGGAGCGATTAAAGTCAACCACAAAATGCAGACCAATGTCCCAAACATCTATGCAGTCGGTGATTGCAATGGTGGGGTGATGCTGGCCCATGTGGCATCGGCTGAAGGGATCTTTGCGGTTGAGACGATTTTCGGGAAGCGATCCCAAATTGATTTTAAAACGATCCCCTATTGTGTCTATACCAAACCGGAACTGGCCAGTGTCGGGCTCACCGAGGCTCAGGCCAGGGAAGCTGGCTATCAAGTAAAGGTCGGTAATTTTCCAGTCGCGATCAATGGTAAAGCGATGATCATGGGCGAAACCACCGGAGTGGTCAAATACGTAACCGATGCGGCCACCGGCGAAATCCTGGGACTGCACATGGCCGGACCAAGAGCCACCGATCTGATTGTCGAAGGAGCCCTGGCGATTCGCCTGGAAGCGACCGTAGACGAACTGATGTCGACCATCCATGCCCACCCGACCGTCGGCGAAGCCCTAATGGAAGCCGCCCATGCTGTCAAAGGCGAAGCGATTCATATGATGAGATAAGTAGGACAGCAAAGAGAAGTTGATCACACTCAAAAAAGCGTGCGATTGACTTCTTTTCGCTTTTCTTGGAATTTTAAGGTTAATAACCGATACAGGAGGTATATACTTAAGTATAAAGATTTTACCTATTATATAAATCAGCCCTGTGAAACGATTTGATTAACAGATAACGCAGTACCGACAATTGTTACATCATGTTGTTTGCATCGGGGCGAACAGGTCTTAGACCTGTACGATCCTGCGCGAAGGCAACGAGCCAATCACAAGCTTCGCTTGTAGTTGGCGACTGCCCGCGACTTACACGAAAGAAGCGTAGCGAATTTCGTGTAGCGCAGCAAACAACAGATTAACAATTGGTCGGTACGGAAGATTAGTGACACTGTTAGGCTGCACGCTTCGTAATAGGTTTAAATCACGAAAGGATTTGTGAATCAATGGACGCTTATTTAAATTTATTAATCCAGGGCACGGTACTGATTGGCTGTACCCTGCTTTTGTTGTGGATTTTTTTGATGAAATCGGGGAAATCACCGCGACTTAACATGCGTGATGCATCCCTTTCAAGTGAAGAATTAGAAGGTCATGCCAAGAGAATTGCCATCGAGCATGCCATATCGATCAAAAAAAGAGCAAAACAATCGCCAATTGTCAGGATGAACGAAAACTATCGTTTTATTTTGAATGTCTATCAGGATCTCAGCGAAGATCTCCAAAAAAAGATAGCGGTACCACCGGCTTCAGAGTGGCTGCTTGATAATTTCTATATCATTGAAAAACAGGTCAAAGGCATGCGACGGGACGTAAAAAAATCCAATTACGATCGCTTGCCGCTGCTTAAGTCAGGGCCACTCAAGGGACAGATCCGTATTTTTGCAGTGGCGGTAGAACTGGTATCCCATACCGATGGTCAGATTGATGAAAAAATATTGACTGACTATTTAAAGGCCTACCAGTCACATGCCGTTCTATTTGATCGTGAAATCGTAGCGCTACCGATGATGGTCAGCCTGGCACTGATTGAAAACATCCGGGTACTCTGTGAAGAAATAAAAACAACCCGCGGTCAATGGCAAAAAGCTGATAAAATATTTACCAAATGGCTGGAAAACGAAGCCAATGATTCACAGAAAACGTTCAAACTTTTTGAAGACAATCTCCAAAGCCTGGACGAAGCCAACCCCTCCTTTGTCGAGCATTTGTTTTATCGCTTGAGACGTTCTGGCCGCAGCTATGTGGAAGTGCTTAAGGTGATGGATGAAAACTTAAATAAACTGGGGGCCACCACCGAGCAAATCACCAATAAAGAACATGGGGCTCAAGCTGTCAATACCATTTCGATGGGAAATACGATCACCAGTATTCATTTTTTTTCATCCCTGGACTGGTCCGAGCTCTTTGAATCAGTGAGTATGGTCGAGCAGATCTTAAAACAGGATCCCGATGGCACCTATCCGCTGATGGATATTGCCACCCGGAATCACTATCGAACCAAAGTCGAAGAATTGGCACTGGGCTTTGGGGTATCAGAAATTTATCTGGCTAAAGAGGTGGTTGAGTTTGCCAAAGCTGCCTATACTGGTCGCTATCAAAATCAGTTAGAAGATCCGGCCGTCCAAAAAACCTGGCATGTCGGCTATTACCTGATTGATAAGGGTCTTAAAAGCCTTGAGAATAAAGAAAAAAAGATTAACAGCTTTAGACCAAAGGCAGATAGCGTCGGGATAAAAAACCCAGGCGTGCTTTATTTGGGTGCGATGGCTGTCATTACGCTGCTCTTTTTATTGGTGGCAGTCCGTTACTCCAATTTTACGGCTCCCTCACAGCTGCTGCTGTTCTCGGTTCTAGCCATCGTTGCGGTGCTGATCCCGGCATCAGAAATTGCCGTATCGGCAGTCAACTGGATTGTTTGTAACGCCCTGAAACCGGCTTTTTTTCCACGACTTCAATTAAAAAGGGGAATTCCCGAAAGCATGAGCACGATCGTCGCAGTGCCAACCCTGCTTTCTGATCAAAAGCGGGTGACAGAGTTGCTGGCCAGTCTGGAAAGCCATTATCTTTCTAACCGCGAAGAGCATCTTTACTTTGCCTTAGTCGGTGCCTTTAGTGACGCTGATAAAGCAGCGATGATTGATGATCCGGCGATCATCGAAACCGCCCTGGCCGGCATTAAGAATCTTAATTTAAAGTATGCCCCGGATACTACCGATAAGTTTTATTTTTTCCATCGTGACAGCCAATATAACGAAAAGAATGACAAGTGGTTTGGATGGGAACGAAAAAGAGGCGCTTTGATGGAATTCAACGACCTGATTCTCGGCGCTACCGATACCAGCTTTAGCTATGCGTCTGCTAAAAAACCGCCCTTTGACCATATCAAGTATGTGATCACCCTGGACAGCGATACAATTCTGCCGATGGGAATGGCCAAAAAAATGATCGCTACCATGGCGCACCCGCTCAACCGACCGGTAATCGACAAAAGCCGTGGGGTAGTGGTGGAAGGCTATGGCTTGATGCAGCCACGAATTGAAGTCGAGAACGAAAGCTCAAACAAATCACTTTTTTCCCGGATCTTCACCGGTCAGGAAGGGATTGATCCCTATGCCACCGCAATTTCTGACGTTTATCAGGATCTTTTTGGCGAAGGGATATTTGTTGGTAAGGGCATTTATGATCTTGCTGTATTCCAGAGCATCATGCGCGATGCCATCCCCGACAACACCATTCTTAGTCATGATCTGTTGGAGGGTTCTTATGTCCGCACCGGCCTGGTCACCGATCTTAAGCTGGTCGATTCCTACCCCTCGAAATACAATTCATTTTCAGCTCGACTACACCGCTGGGTTCGTGGTGACTGGCAATTGCTGCCGATTCTATTTCACAAAATTTTCGACCGCCGTCACGAAAAAATATTTAATCCGCTTTCGCGGCTGTCCAAATGGAAAATGATCGATAATTTGAGAAGAAGTCTGGTGCCGCCGGCACTGATGTTACTGATCTTTATGAGCTTTTCAATTCTTCCTGGAAATGTTTTTTTCTGGCTGGGTTTTTTCCTGCTGCCGCAGATATTCCCGCTGTTGATGGGGGTGATCGGTTTTCTTGTTTCAGCGCGGATTGGCAACGACCGGATCAAACGCTATATGCCGGTGATGTTCGGCCTCAAAGCAGTACTGCTGCAATTTTTGCTGGTGCTGATCTTTTTACCCTATCAGGCCTGGCTGATGAGCCATGCGATTATGGTAACCCTGACCCGGGTGTTTATTACCAAGAAAAACCTGCTAGAATGGGTAACTGCCGATGATACCGAGAAATTTCAGAAAAATTCACTGATCGCCTATCTTTTTACGATGAAGGCGGCGCTACTTCAGGCACCAATACCCGTCATCCTGGCGCTGCTTTTTAAACCCGAAGCACTGCCACTCGGCCTGCTGTTTTTTGCCATCTGGGTCAGTGGTCCGGTGATCGCCTGGTTTATCAGCCGGGATCAGCCGCAAAAGGTGCTGCTGCTATCGGCTAGCGATGCCCTTTTCCTGGGTCGGATTACCCGCAAAACCTGGCGCTATTTTGAAGACTTTGCCAATGCCAAAAGTCATTATCTGATTCCCGACAATTATCAGGCCGACCCACCCCGAGGTCTTGCCCAGCGGACATCACCGACCAATATCGGGCTGGGTCTGCTGGCGCCACTGACAGCCAGAGACTTTGGCTATATCAGTACTGGGCGGATGATTGAAGTGATTGATAAAACCCTTCAGACCATCGAATCGATGGAAAAATGGCAGGGTCATCTGCTTAACTGGTATGATACCCTGACCCTGAAACCGCTGCGACCGGCCTATGTTTCAACGGTCGACAGCGGCAACTTTCTCTGCTACCTGGTGACCTTAAACCAGGGACTTAAGGACTACCTCAACAGTCCCCTGATTGATCCCCGCTTTGTAAGTGGAATCCGCGATACCCTCCAGTGTGTCGGAAAAAGCGATTACCCTGTCTACAGTATGATTTTACCAGTTGATCCCGCCGCTGACAAAAAAACGCTCGACTTAATGGCATGGCATCAGACCCTCGAGACCCTGATAAAGACAGAAACGCTGGCGGAACTCGCTGAAGGGGTCTGGAAGACAAAAACGATCGAGATGATTAGCCTGTTCAGAAATGAAATGACTCGCTTTTTGCCGGGCATCGATTTGCTTAAAAAAATGCCGGACGGCTTGATTCGTGCGGCCAAAAAAGAAGCGGCTGATGAGGCCGTCTTTGCAGATCTTAAAAATCTCGAGAACTCCTTAATCAGTAATGATGATGTGCTTGATTTACCGCAGACCCATCAGCAAACCGCCGCCATTGCCGATCGACTGGCAGCGGCGGTCAGGAAATGGGATCAGGATGATTACCGTGATCTGCTGGCATGGCTGGCAGAAAGCAGTCGAGCCCTAAATACGGCTGCGACAGCCTGCCGCAATTTTGTCGACCAGTACAGCCGGCTGATCGATCGGATCGATGTCCTGATCGATACGATGGAATTCTTGCCGCTCTATGATCAGAAAAAAGAACTGTTTAGTATCGGCTTTAATCTCGAAGACAACAAGCTGACCAATTCATTTTATGATCTGCTGGCCTCAGAGGCCCGTCAAACCAGCTATATCTGTATTGCCAAGGGTAAGATCCCGGCTTCGCACTGGTTTAAACTGGGGCGGGCACTGACGACTGTGGATCATTACAAAGGATTGATCTCCTGGACCGGTACGATGTTTGAATATTTAATGCCACTGCTGATTATGAAAAGCTATCAGAATACCCTGCTCGACGAAACCTATTCCTTCGTGATTAAAAGTCAGAAGAAATACGGTAATCAGCGGGAAATGCCCTGGGGCACATCCGAATCGGGCTATCACGCCATGGATAAACACCACGATTACAAATACAAGGCCATTGGGGTGCCCTGGTTGGGACTTAAGCGGGGCTTGATTGAAGATGCCGTGACTGCCCCCTATGCCACCTTCCTGGCGCTGATGGTTGACCCGGAAGCGGCCATTAAGAATATAAAACGGCTCAAGGATGACGGTCTCGAAGGCCCCTACGGATTTTATGAAGCAGCCGACTATACCCCCGAACGGCTGGGTTTTGAAACAAAGCGGGCAGTCGTAAAAAGTTTTATGGCTCATCATCAGGGGATGAGTTTAATGGCACTCAATAACTGTATCAATGACAATATCATGCAGACCCGTTTTCATGAAGATCCTGAAATCCATGCGGCCAGATTACTGCTGCAGGAAAAAGTTTCTTCAGACTTGATCTTTACCAAGGGTAGCAAGGAAAAACTGCTGCCTTACAAGGGCAAGATCACCAAAGAGAAAAGTGCGGTACGACGCTTTACAAAACCCAACACCATGCTACCCAAAGCCCATATCCTTTCTAACGGCAATTATTCGGTGATGATTACGGATCGCGGAACCGGCTACAGCAAAAGCAAAATGGCCGCCGTCACACGGTGGCGTGAAGACCGCACCCTCGATCAATACGGGATGTTTTTCTACTTAAAAAATTTAACCAATAAGGCCATCTGGTCGGCTACCGCAGCACCGCTTAATCAAAAACCGGATCAGTATGAGGTCGTTTTTACCGCTGACAAAGCCACCTTTAAGCGCACCGATGGTGACATTGAAACGAAAACCGAGATCGTCGTGGCATCGGGTGACAACGTCGAAATCAGACGAGTCAGCTTAAAAAACAACGGCAAAAAATCCTGTAGCCTGGAATTGACCAGCTATTTTGAACTGGTCATGGCAACGCAAGCCAGCGATATTGCCCATCCAGCTTTTGGTAATCTTTTTATCGAAACCGAAATCGATCATCGCAGGAAATGCCTGATTGCCAACCGGCGACCCCGATCAGATAGTGACAAAGGGATGTGGTTGGCCAATGCGGTTGTCAGCAAAGGCAATATCGCCGACGAGATTCAGTACGAAACCGATCGGATGCAGTTTATTGGCCGGGGCAACAACCCCCAAAATCCGGTCGTCATCAATCAGGATAAACCGCTGTCAAGCACCAGTGGACCGGTGCTTGATCCGGTCATGAGTACCCGGGTCAAGGTGACCATCGAGGCTGGTAAAAGCGCCCAGTTTTCCTTTGTCACCGGCTTTTGCGAAAGCAAAGAATCAATCCTTCATCTGATTGATAAATATGAAACCGTAAGTGCGGTCGAAGGTGCTTTCAAACTGGCCTTAACAAGGAGTCAGGTGGAATCCCGATACCTCAATTTAGATACCGACGAGTCTGAGCTTTATCAGGATATGATCTCCCATCTTGTTTTTTTAAGCCCGACAAAGCGGAGCAGTCAGGAAATAATCCTTAAAAATAGCCAAGGTCAGTCGGCCTTGTGGAAGTATGGCATCTCCGGAGACAATCCGATTGTGTTGGTAGATTTAAGTAAAATCGACCAGGTCAAGCTATTGGTTGAGCTTTTAAAAGGCCACGAATACTGGCGTTTGATGGGTTTAAACGTCGATCTGGTGATCTTGAGTGAAGAGGAATATTCCTATTCACTGCCCCTCTATGCGCTGATTTCTGATATCGTATTATCCAAACAAACCCATGATATTTTAAATGTCAGTGAGGATTTCTTTATTCTCGAAAAAAATAAAATTGCAGCGGCCGACATACCGCTACTCTATGCTCTTGCCCGAGTCATTTTAAAAGGCGGTATGGGAACCCTGCGAGACCAGCTTGAAGGGGTTCGCGAAAGAGTCATCACCAGCTTGATTCCTGAAAAAATAGTGGTACAAAGCAAGCCGATTACTTATCCGGTATCACCAACTGATCAACCGGAGCGCTTGTACAACAATGGCATTGGCGGCTTTAAAAAAGATGGCAGTGAGTATATCATCCATCTTGAAAACGGAGAAAATACCCCGGCACCCTGGGTCAATGTGATTGCCAACCAAAACTTCGGCTTTATGGTTTCAGAATCAGGTTCGGGCTACTCTTGGTATCAAAATAGCCGCGAAAACAAACTGACGCCCTGGTCAAATGATGTCGTCTCAGATCCACCCGGAGAAGTCGTTTATCTGGGTGATGGCGATACCGGAGAAAACTGGACGATCACCCCACTACCGATCCGGGAAGTCGAAGATTATACGATTAAGCATGGCTTTGGCTACACCAATTTTGAACATGCCAGTCACGGCATCAAACAACGGATGATTCAGTTTGTACCGACAACAGACCCGGTAAAAATAAGTCTGATTAATTTAAAAAATGAATCGAATCAGGAACGTCATCTCACCCTGACCTGTTACATCCGCCCGGTATTGGGGGTCAGTGATCAGGCAACGGCCATGCATATTAATAGTGAACAGGATGAAGGTGGTGCATTGTTAATGAGAAACCCTTATAACGAAGGGTTTCCCGGAGAAATATTATTCATCGATGCATCAATTCCACAGCGGTCGGTTACCAGTGACCGCAAAGCCTTTTTCGGTAATGGCGATATGACCTGTCCGGAAAGCCTGGCCGATATAAGTCTTGATGGGGCTATAGGCGCTGGGATTGATCCCTGCGGAGCGATTCAGGTGAAGGTTACCCTGGGACCCAATGAGCGGAAGGATATTGCCTTCCTGTTGGGCGCAGCAAATAATCAAGATGAGGTAACGATGCTGAGCCAGAAGTATCGTGAGCTACGAAATGTCCAGGAAGCATTATCTGAAGTCATCAGTTTCTGGAAAAGCAAGCTGGGAGTGATCCAGGTGGATACCCCAACGGATTCCATCAATCTGATGGTTAATGGATGGCTTCAGTACCAGGTTATTTCCTGTCGACTATGGGGAAGATCAGGATTCTATCAAGCCGGTGGAGCATTTGGGTTTAGAGATCAGCTCCAGGATGCCTTATCAATTACCAACATATGGCCGGAAATAGCTCGAGCACAAATTCTGCTCCATGCCGGTCACCAGTATATTCAGGGCGATGTTCAGCATTGGTGGCATGAACCAATGGGTTTGGGAACCCGAACCCATTTTTCCGATGATCGATTATGGCTGCCCTATGTCACCGCCGAATACATCCGCATTACCGGTGACCGCCAAATTCTGGAAGAAGCGGTTAACTTTATCGAAGAACCGGAATTAGGCGAATTTGAAGATGAAAAATGCGGTAGCCCCTGGAAAATCGAAACCTCCGCTTCCTTGTATGACCATTGTCTGCGAGCCTTTGAAGTTTCCCTGAAATTCGGAAAACATGGACTGCCGCTGATGGGTTCCGGGGACTGGAATGATGGAATGAACACCGTCGGTAATAAGGGGCGGGGCGAAAGCGTCTGGTTAGGCTGGTTCCTGATTGCCAATCTGGACCTGTTTATTCCCATTTGCAAAGAAAAGGGCGACCTGGAACGAGCCATAAAATATCAAAGCGTCAAAGCCGAGATCATGGCGGCCATCGAAAAAACGGCCTGGGATGGTAGCTGGTATCGTCGGGCTTATTTCGACAACGGCGATGTCTTGGGGTCGGCTGGGAACAGCGAGTGTAAAATCGACTCCATTGCCCAAAGTTGGTCAGTTATTTCCGGCGCTGGGGAAAGCGAGCGTTCGCTTACGGCCATGAATTCACTGGAAGACTATCTGGTCAGCCGTGAAGATGGTCTGATTAAGCTACTGACGCCACCTTTTGACAAGTCCGAGCTGGAACCGGGATACATCAAGGGTTATATTCCGGGAGTCCGGGAAAATGGCGGACAATACACCCATGCCGCAGCCTGGGCGATCATTGCTTTTGCCAAACTGGGTGATGGCGATAAAGCCTGGGATCTGTTTGAGCTGATTAACCCGATTAACCACACCACCAACATGCGCGACTATACCCGTTACAAGGTCGAGCCCTATGTGTTTGCGGCCGATGTCTATTCCACTTATCCGCATACCGGCAGAGGTGGCTGGACCTGGTATACCGGTGCCGCCGGTTGGATGTACCGGGCTGGTCTGGAATATATTCTAGGCTTTCAGAAAAACGGCGAGACCATTGTCATGGACCCATGTATTCCCGGAAGAATGAAAGAATATCAGATCAGCTATCGCTATCTGGAAACAGACTATCAAATAAAAGTAAAAAATCCCGACGGTGTCAATAAAGGTGTCAAAACCATTTCGGTGGATGGGATCATCTCAACCAGAAATATTATCAACCTGGTCAATGATAAAGTAAATCATCAGGTTGAAGTATTGATGGGATTGTAAACCACAGGCGTTACAGTACAAACTCAAAGCCAGGTATGATTTTTCATACCTGGCTTTGTTGTTGATATTATTTATTAAATTATTAATGTTAAAGAATTAATGACTCTGACCATGAACCTCATGATCCTTAAGAGCGATCACATGATTGTCATCATCGAGTATCAGCACCCGGGGCTTAAAATCCAGCGCCTCTTTCCGATCGATCATGGCATAGGTGATGATGATCACCTTATCGCCTTTGTGAACCAGTCGCGCCGCAGCGCCATTGACACAGATCACGCCGCTGCCGCGTTTTCCCACAATCGTATAGGTTTCAAAACGCTGGCCGTTATTCACATCCACTACCTGAACCTTTTCACCGGGAAGAATATCCGCCTGTTCCAGCAGCTCCTCATCGATGGTGATGCTGCCCACATAATTGAGGTCAGCCTCGGTGACGGTTGCCCGATGGAGCTTTGACTTAAATAGGGTGATATACATAATTTACCTCTTAATCAAAATGATATTATCAATCAGCCGGGTGTTCCCGAAGCGAACCGCTACCGCCGCCAGAGCCGGCGAGGTGATGGTTTCGATGTCTGCCAGGGTTTCAAAATCAAGGATATCAACGTAATCAATAGCAGCCAGTGGCATGGTGGTAATCTGGTTAATAATCGCAGCTTTTATGATTTTGACCGAGCGTTCACCAGATCCATAAAGGGCTTTGGCGGAAGCCAGCGACTGGCTGAGAACCAGAGCCTGGTCTCGGGCCGCTAGATTCAGAAACACATTCCGGGAACTCAGGGCCAAACCATCGGCTTCCCGGACAATCGGGCAGACTATAATCTCAACAGACATATGCAAATCCCGGATCATTTTTTTAATCACCGCCACCTGTTGGGCATCTTTCTGGCCAAAATAGGCTCTAGTTGGCTGGATCAGATTGAACAACAGGTTGATCACTGTGGTCACGCCTTTAAAATGAGTGGGTCGGGACTGGCCGCAGAGTTTTTTGGTGATGTCGCCTTCCACTTCCACAAAGGTTGAGGCACCCGTCGGGTAGATTTCGGCCGGATCAGGAAAGAACAGCAGATCGGTTCCAGCAGCTTCGGCAAGTTGTGAATCCCGGTCAAAATCCCGGGGGTAGGCGTCCAGATCCTCACCCGGGGCAAATTGGGTGGGATTAACAAAGATACTCACGACGGTCACATCATTTTGACTTTGTGCTTCATTAATTAATGCAAGATGACCATCGTGGAGATAGCCCATAGTCGGGACAAAGCCAATGGTTTTATCCCGACCAAAGTCTTCAAGACAGCTCTTTAGTTCCGCTATGGTTTTGGCAATCTTCATGGTCTTATTGCTGCAATTCGGCAATAACCGCATCATCAATGGTGAAGGTATGCTTTTCTTCCGGGAACTGCGCAGTCTTTACCTCGGAGACATAGGCCGTGACAGAATCCTTAATGGTCTCATTCAGCGCCGCATAACGCTTGGAAAACTTGGGCGATTGACCAGAGTACATGCCCAGCAGATCATGAATGACCAGCACCTGACCGTCGCAGTAGCGACCGGCACCGATACCGATGGTGGGTACGGATAATTTTTGCGTAATCAGAGTTGCCAGTTTTTCAGGAATCCCTTCCAGGACAATAGCAAAGACTCCCGCCGCTTCCAGCGCCAGGGCATCATCAATGACTTTCTGGGCCTGAGCAGTGTCTTTACCCTGAACCTTAAATCCACCGAACAGGTTAACCGACTGGGGCGTCAGACCGATATGCCCCATGACGGGAATCTGAGCCTTGACAATGGCTTTGACATTGGCAACCTGATCCACGCCGCCTTCAAGCTTGACAGCATGGGCCTTACCTTCCTGAATCAACCGGCCGGCATTGCGAACAGCGTCTGCCACCGAAATATGATAGGATAAAAAGGGCATGTCGCCGACGATCAGGGCGTTTTCGGCGCCCCGGGCGACGGCTTTACAATGGTAAACCATATCGTCCATAGTCACTTCCAGGGTGGATTCATAGCCCTGGACAACCATCCCCAGAGAATCGCCCACCAGAATCGCATCGATGCCGGCATCGTTGACGATTTTGGCCATTGAATAATCATACGCCGTTAGCATGGTGATTTTTTCCTTGTTTGCTTTGGCTTGTAAAAAAGAACTGACAGTAAATTTACTTTTCATTCGTTTCTTCCTTTATTTTTTTATTTTAGTTGATTTTTTAAATGATCATAGGTTTCTGCATCAATCCGTTTGTCTTTGATCATCTCAATGGTGGCTAAGCCCATGGTCTGGTAGAGTGCCAGGAATTCCGGGGCTTGGGTTTTTAAGGCTTCGATGTGTTTACTGATGGTGTTTTCATCTCCCCGAACCAGGGGGCCGGTGAGGGCGTTTACCGTTCCTGATCTTTCGATGTTACTCAGGGTGGCGGAGATCAGCGGCATAAATGCCCGGACGATTTCATCTGTGGCAATTCCGGTGCTTTTAAGTAGCTCAAAACCCGAATCAATCAGAGTCACCAGATAATTGGAGAGGATACAGGCAGCGGCGTGGTAAAGCACCTTATCACCCTTGTCGATCACGGAATAGGGATTGCCGGTGATCTGAAGGATTCTTTGTACCTCGGCCAGCCCCTTTTCATTGCCTTCGAGGGTAAAAACCGTTTGCTTTAAGTTTTGAGCGGCAGTGAAGGGATCAGAAAAACTCATGATCGGGTGAAGCGAACACAAACCACACCCTGAAGTTAAAAGCGGATCAAAAAGATCGGTGGACAGAGCGCCGCTGGTATGGACAAGAGTATGTTGCTCGGTTAAGCAGGAGGTTTGGACGAGTTGATTGATAACCGCAGAAATCTGATCATCCCCGGTGGTGATAAAAATCACTTCACTTGCGGTAACAAGGCTGGGAAGGTCGCTAAAAATTGTGGCGTCAGTTGCGTCAGCAGCGCCTTGAGAAGAGGTTTCACTACGGCTTAGGTAACCTGATAGGGTCAGACTATTTTGTTTGAAAAAAATGCCCATGGCGGTGCCGACTTTGCCGGCGCCAATAAATCCGATTTTCATGCATTTACACCTGTTAGTAGTATTTGGTTATGACCGCAAAGAGCAGCGAAACACATGGCACGCAAACCTGTGGCTGTTGAAAATCTGGTTGTCGGTACTCTGTTCGACAAAACTGGATGGCAGTAGTTTAAATTTGCGCAAAGAAAAAAGGTCCTCTGCACTGAAAATAAACAACTGCAAAAAGACCTATCATGACATTATAAAAATGCAAAACAGTAAGGTTTTATTCAGTCTCTATCACCAGGGATTAGAGCAGATTTTTATATTCTTATAAAAGTTTTTGTGCGTTAATCATGTGCAGCTCTTAACGATGCCACCATGTGGGTATGATACAACATGCCGAATTATAATGCAAGCGTTTATTTTGAGGTTTTAATTTTAAAAAAACAAGTGATTTTAAAACCACTTGTTTTTTTTGAAATAGATCAGCGTTCCGGCAGCAACTACGATACATAAAACAATCACAAACGGATAACCGTATACCCAATGAAACTCTGGCATCATGATGTTCATCCCGTACCAGCCAACAATCAGAGTCAACGGCAGAAAAATGGAAGTAACGACAGTGAAAATTTTCATGACATTATTTAGATTTATGTCCAGTTGGGCCTGGTAGGCTTCCCGAACCTGGGTGCCATAATCCCGGAGGTTCAGCACATTGGTAAAGAGGCGGTTGATCCGATTGGTGAGAATTTTAAAATAGCGCAGTTCTTTTTTATCGATCAGGTTATTTTCATTTTCTTCGATGGCCTCGGAAATTTCAAAAAGCTGTTCATAATATTGCTTAAGACTCAGCAGACGCTTGCGGAAGGTGATCAGATAATCGACCAGATCGTTTTTAACCGAGACAATAAATTCTTCTTCCAAATCGGTTATTTCCTCTTCAATCGAAGCCAGCACCTCCCGGTCATCAATGGTGAGTTTATCAAAAAACAAATGGAAAAACTTTCCCAGACTGTGAACCTTGATACCTTCGGTCTGGGTGTTGATAACAATACCGTTGATAAAATCGCTGCGATCCGACACAAAAACCAGTAAATCGGCCCGGAAATAGATACCGATCCGCTGCGGTTTGAGATCCTGACAGATCGCTTCGGGAAGAATGATCGTTATAAAATCAAAGCCATCATAGCTGTCAAATTTTGATGAGCGGCTGTTCAGACATTCGTCAACCAGTCGGTCGCTGATTCCCAGTTTGCCACTGACTGTCGCCAGCGCTGGGAAGTCAAGGAGACAAAGATGGATTTGATTGTTGTTTGGATCAATCTGTTCAAGGGAATCCGTTGTGAAGGCGTCATTTTCAAGACGATAAATCTGCATCTGACTACCTTTGCTTGGCTTTATTGCGGACAACATAATGCGAATTCTGATTTTTGCTGGTTCGGCGAGCTTCAATTTCAAATTGATTCAAGGATAAAATCAGCGGCCGCAGTTTTGAGTGACCATAATTCCGGGTATCAAAATCCGGATAGCGATTATTGAGCCGGGAACCGACCTCGCCCAGGTTCGCCCAACCATCTTCATCAGAACTTTCAGTGATAATGGTTTTAAGTGATTGAATCAGTTCTTTTTTGCTGGCCATGCCTTCTTTTTGAGTGCCCTGTTTTCCGTTTTGAACGTTTTCAGATTGCTCTGCCGCAGCTTCCGGATCGCTGGCCAGAACTTCCAGATATTTGAACTTTTCACAGGCCGAGATAAAAGGGGTGGGGGTTTTCTTTTCGCCCATGCCTACTACATACATCCCGGCTTCCCGGAGTCGGGTCGCCAGCCGGGTGAAGTCGCTGTCACTGGAGACAATACAAAATCCGTCCACGTTATTGGAATAAAGAATATCCATAGCATCGATAATCAGTGCGGCATCGGTGGCATTTTTTCCGGTGGTGTAACTGTATTGCTGAATCGGAGTAATGGAATAGTTAAGTAATACAGTTTTCCAGGATCCCAGCTGGGGTTTGGTCCAGTCACCGTAGATGCGCTTAAATGTCGGCATGCCAAGGTTGGAGATTTCATCAAAAATATACTTAATATATTTGTCTGAGACATTATCGGCATCGATTAAGACGGCAATTTTCATATCATTTTTCATCGGTCACCCTTCTATTTCTATAGCGATTAGTTGTTTTCGATCAGTTTGTTAGTCTCAGTATAATAGAAATCGCACTTTTTTACAACCAACAGCTACCATAAAAAAAACTGATCATAATCGATCAGCTATTTCAGGTTGTCGGTACTAGGTTATGTTATTCTTTTTTTTGTGAGGTTCGTAGGGGCGGGTAAGCCGCCCCTACGAAGCAGTTAAAACAAATATTTAGGGTTGGTCGTAAAGATGTTCTTCTTCCCGGTCATTGGTCAGCTTTAGTTTATCCAGGATAAAGAAGATCAGGCTTAAAATCATCCCGACCACGGCGGCCAGAACCATGCCTTTGAGCTGAATACTGCCAAAGGTAACGGCGATGCCGGATAATCCGACTACAAATACCACTGAAGTCAGAGCCAGATTACGGGATTTGCCATAATCGACCTGGGCATCAACTAGAATACGGATACCAGCGGCACCGATCATCCCATATAAAAGGAAGGAAATCCCACCGATGACCGGTCCGGGAATGGTGGAGATCAGCATCGATAATTTACCAACAAAGGAACAAATAATCGAGATAATCGCAGCTCCGGCAATAACCTGAACACTATAGACTTTGGTCACAGCCATAACGCCAATATTTTCACCATAGGTAGTGGTTGGTACAGAGCCAATTAAACCAGACAACATTGTCGAAAAATTATCGGCAAACAAGGACCGGTGCAAACCGGGGTCTTTTAAGAGATCCCGTTCGACCACCTTGCTCGTAACAATCTGGTGACCAATGTGCTCAGAAGCAATAACCAAAAGAACCGGTAAAATGATAATAATCGCTTCTAAATTAAATTGTGGCAATTGGAAGTTTGGCAGTGAAAACCAGGGCGCTTCAGCCACGGCAGCAAAGGTAGTCGGGCCAACCACACCGGTAATCAGGGCGGTCAGGTAACCGGCTACAATCGCGATCAGGATCGGAATCACCGCCAGAAATTTTCTAAACATAACCGAGCCAAAAACGGCAAAGGCCAGGGTGACCAGAAAAACAATTACATTTTCAGGAACGATCGCGGTGACGACCTGCTCATATAAGCCAGTGGCGGTATCCAGGACATAAGTGGTGCTGCTGACAATCCCAGCGGTACTAGCAGCCGTATGAGCCAATTCAAGACCAATTAGCGCGACCACCGGACCCATCGCCGCTGGTGGGAGCACCACGTTGATCCATTCAATCCCAAATTTATAAATGATCCCGGCCAGGATACAGCCGCACAAACCAACTACCACAAAACCGCCGAGCGCATAAGAATAGCCCCAGGTGGCAATAACAATACCGGCGGGAGCTAAGAAGGCAAAACTGGAACCCAGATAAGCAGGCGCCTTACCCTTGGTAATAAACATAAATAATAAGGTACCGACACCATTCATAAAGAGTACGATGGCCGGGTTGATGCCAAAGAGGAAGGGCACTAAAACTGATGCGCCAAACATCGCAAACATATGCTGCAAGCTTAGCGGCACGAGCATATTTAATGGCACCTTCTCCTCCACTTGTATAATTCTTCGACTTTCCAAAAAAAATTTCCTCCATTCTTTTCATTTTCCTTTGAAATTATAACACAGGAATGATGTGGAGCAAAGACTTTATCCAATTAAATGGATAATTATAAAAAAATATCAGAAGCGTCTTTGAGATTATTTACCAGCTACCCATGCTATGTTACAATGCAGATATAGTGATAAAATTTAAGGAGTGCACATGAGAATTTCAGTTGAAACAAAAATATATGCCGTCATCGGCGACCCCATTGGCCAAAGCTTATCCCCGCAACTGCACAACGGATTATTCAAAGCAAACGCAGTCGATGCCCTATACCTGCCGATTGCGGTCAAATCGGAGGATTTAAAAAAACTGCTAGATGGCTTCAGACTGATGAATTTTGGCGGCTTCAACATCACCAAACCCCATAAAATGGAGATTATCGAGTATCTGGATCGTTTAGATCCGCTCGCTGAGAAAATTGGTGCGGTGAATACGGTGGTTTATCAGGACAAACAAATGATCGGTTACAATACCGACGGCTTTGGCTTTATTAAATCGATTGAGGAAAAAATTAGTAAAATCCCCAAAGAAAGGTTGACGATTCTGATTTTAGGCTGTGGCGGTGCCGTTAAATCGGTGGCCATGGCTTTGGCCGATTGGGGGATCAAAAAAGTCATCATTGCCAACCGAACAGCAGCAAAAGCCGAGGCGCTGGTAAAGCTGATTAATAAGAGTTGGCCTGGGAAAGCGGAGGCGATTTCAATGGCACCAGAGGCGCTAAAAAAAGCTGTCGATGCCGCCGCGGTGGTGGTTAACGGTACCAGTGTCGGGATGGCCGATAGCGCTTTGCAATCGCCGCTAGCTAAAGCATTGCTAAAAAAAGAGTTGTTGGTATATGATATGATCTATAGCCCGCCGGTCACACAACTGTTAAAAGATGCCAAAGAAATTGGTGCCCAAACCCAGAATGGATTGGATATGCTCTTGTACCAGGGTCTGCTGGCCTTTGAATTATGGACCGGAATTTTTCCCGATCCGTCAGCAGGCAAAAAATTATTGGAGGAAAATTCAGAGGGAAATTCAGAGCAAAAATTGTTGAAAGAAGGAATAAAATAAGATGTCAAGTGCTAAACAATCGATTGCCCTGATTGGTTTTATGGCAACCGGAAAATCGACCATCGGCCCGCTGCTGGCGCAGGAACTGGAATTTGAATTGATTGACACCGATGCGCTGGTAGAAGCCGAGATCGGCATGTCGGTAGCTGACATTTTTAGCCAGTTAGGCGAAGAGGCCTTTCGCGATGCCGAACATCAGGCGCTAAAAAAGGCCTTGAGTATCAAAAATCGAGTGATTTCTACTGGCGGCGGGATGATTCTCTTTAAAAGGAATCGTAAATTATTGGCTGACCAGGCATTTGTGGTCAGTCTGTCAGCCCAGCCAGAAACCATCTATCAACGGGTCAAAGATGATGACACCAGGCCCTTACTTAAATGTCAAGATCCACTCTTGCGAATCAGACAAATGCTGGCCGAGCGGCAGCATTATTACGACGCGTGTGATTTTAAGATTTCAACCGAAAACTGGTCGGCTGAAGATTGTTGTCAGAAAATTAAAGCAGCTTTTTATTTGAAGTATAATGAGTGAAGTGTAGTGATTGAAGCATAGTGGATGAAGGATCATGAAAATTGAATCATTGTTCTGGAGATGATGGTTTAATCAAAATAAAGGATCGGCAAACCTGGACAAAAAAACACCGATCATCTGATCGGTGTTGCGCGATTATTTCATAGCCTTGAGATCACAAATATAGCAATCGGTCAGTCGCTGAACGGCTTCGGGATTTTTAACCGGCCAGGTGGTTTCAAGTGCCTCGCAATGCCCCATAGAGGTTGCTTCATCAAATACAAAATCAATACAGCCGTTACATTTTTTATCGCGCGTTTTTTTAATTAATTCCAGGACCGACTCATTTACAAATTCTCTGAATTCCTTATAAGCGATTGTTTTATGGTTTTCAAACATGCTCATCACTTCACCTTGCTTTCTGGAAATAGATTATTGGAAAGGGTAGGAGGTTCTCGATTTATAACCAATCCATTATTAACCTAATAGTACCCCATAAATACAAAAAAACAAGGTAAAATTTTGTCGTGTTTTCATTTTTAGAAAATAATTCAAAATTAAAAAAAACATTTGATATTTTTTTTAAGCTGTGTTATCATTTATAGCAGTGTCTTGTGAATCGCTTAGTTATGACGCATGTATCGGAAATCTTTACAAACAACAAAATATACTTTTATTTTACGCCGAAGTGATGGAATTGGCATAAGCAGAGAACCCAAATGACGCTTTATCCCGATTTCTAAGCAGAAATCGGTCGGAAGTTGAGCGAAAGCGAAACGACAGTGATAAAGCTAACGCATTTTTATTAAAAACTCATCCACTAAGGATGAAAAGAGTTTTTAATAAAAATACGATCCGAATGATTTGGTGTGAATCGCTTAGTTATGACTCAAGTGTCGGAAATCTTTATAAACAACAAAATATACTTTTATTTACGCCGAAGTGATGGAATTGGCATAAGCAGAGAACCCAAATCTTTGATTTGGTGTGAATCGCTTAGTTATGACTCATGTGTCGGAAATCTTTACAAACAACAAAATATACTTTTATTTTACGCCGAAGTGATGGAATTGGCAGACGTGACGGACTCAAAATCCGTTGTGAGCAATCACGTGCGGGTTCGAGTCCCGCCTTCGGCACCACTATCGCTCCCTTAGCTCAGTTGGCTAGAGCACCTGACTCTTAATCAGGGTGTCCAGAGTTCGAGTCTCTGAGGGAGCACCAATAATAGCGCATAACAGAGCCGTTTATCGACTCTGTTTTTTTTATTCCTAATTTAGAATACAGGCCATTTACGGTGCGTTATAGACATTAAGTGGCGATCAAAGTGGCGATTTATTCCGGCCGTTTTATGTTCTTTTCGACATCACTAATGTCGTCGTGAACGTAAATTTTTGTCGTTGTTTCGATGGAAGCGTGACCCAATAATTTTTGGAGTGTAAAAACATCAGTGCCGGTTTTGTAGAGTAACGTGCCATAGGTATGCCTAAGCTCATGCGGTGCCAGCTGAGGGATCTCTGGGTGTTTAGCTTTCAAGTCAGACAAGAAAACACTGTAATGAAGAACCTCCTCTTTTCATTAATAATTTGATTATACTACTTAATGTATAGCGTTGAAATGATTAAGGAGAGTAAAATTTTAACATTGACCAATATAAGTTAATGAAAATCACCATTTATTAACAAGTGTTAAGAAAATGTGTTGCGTGTAAGGTGATTTAGAAGATAAAAAAGAAAAGCCGGTATTAATACCGGCTTTAAATTATTCAACACTAGATTTTGTATCCTGTGATTTCTCTGTTCTTTCTGTTCGTTCTGAACGGGTGCCGTAAATAAATGATGTCACGATGGATGCCAGGCTCGCACCGGTGATAAATGTTCCAGCAACAACAGCACCTTGGACAATTGCATAAATACCGCCAAGCGTTCCTGTCATGCCAATAATAAAAGCGAAAATAACGCCTAGGCGACTATCTTTGACATTTGAATGAATCGCTGTTTTTTCGAGATCCTGCCGATGCGATGCCTGGTTTTCTGCCATTGTTAATATTCGTTCGGCTGCTCCGGGGACGATTTCTTCATAGCCTTTAAGAATTCGTGGGTGTGGTAATGGTCCGGAGTAATACTCCTCCATGCTCATTTCCATCCGCATCATTATCGAAAGCAGTTCTTCCTTCGACTTTGTCTCTAATTCAGAAAGATCAATACAGTCGATTGTCTCGGTTTCGTTTTGATGGTTAACTAGATCAGTCTTTTTTTCTTTTGATTCTTCCATTGTATTGATCAATCGCCTCTCTGAGATCTTTTCCCGTCACGCCCCAATCGGACTTTAATGCTCTGCAATCAGCTTTTTGTCCAGAAGTGCTATCGTTGTAGATATTGCGCGTGGATCTTAAGTCGATAGCTCGACCAAAACCTCTCAAAAAGCTTGGCTTTGCAAACAAAAAATCAGTTCTGTACATTTAAAACACCTCCTTGCAATGATTAGCATACATTATACTACAGCTTATCACTTTACTGAAAGAGTAATATATTGCTTCTATGGACAGATTATACCCAAAATATCTTAAAATTATAGGAATGAATTGTTAAACTTTAAATAATTTGGAAAGCGGATCTCAAGCAAACATGCTCAGGTAGATTTTTATAGTAGCATTACTTAAGCCTTTCTCATCGGTGTGTATTTCTTTGACTTCTCCGGTAATGTATGCGCCATCTTCAAGGTCAAAATCAAATAGTTTGTCCTCAAGGCTTTTTTTAATGTCCCCGTGCTCTTCATCACCCATAGTTGTAACTAATATAGTATCGCTTCGTGCATCGCCAATACAAATTTCAACGGGATCGCCAACTTTGAGATTTTTGAAATTGTTTTGTCGATTTCCTCCGCTTGAAGCCTGGGCTGATCAGTGGCTGCAAATCTATAAGGAAGATACTTTCAGTGAATGCGCATTGATGTTTGTTTTTATTGATATTTTACTGTGTTGCGCTGTGGTGGTTCCAGAACTGCACCTGAATTGAATGAAAAAATGGTTGTTTTTTAACCTGGTGCGAATATATTGGCTAAAGGAAGAAGCTTCTGGTTATGTTGAAATATAGAAAAGATCTCAAATGAAGTTATTTTTATGGATCTGTGCTTGAAGTTGATAATTGCGTAATTAACAATTTATTTGTCAATAAAAATAAAACGGGAGGTTTATAGTGATAAAAATCAGAGATAGTGATAAAATAATAGAAAATATAAAGCCAATAAAATAAATAGGACAGGAGTAAGGTATGAAGAGTATAAATGGTTATTTAATGAGCCAGGATACGCAAATCGCCCGGATTGAAAATAATAAGATAATATCCATAAAGCCAAGCTTACTTCCACTTTATTTGCATTTGAACGGTGATTTAATCGAGTGGCTTGAAAGTCGAGCCATTGACAGGCATCGGGTTAATTCAAGATTGCTTAAACGACTGTTGCGGCTTACAACTGCGGAGGACGCAGAAGTGGCCATGCATGTCAACGCTTCCACGATCACCGACACCTACTGGGTATGTGAAGATTCCGAACCGACACTAACCTATGGGGATGTTCGTTTCAGTCAGAACTACTTCGACAACCTGGCCTTAAATGGCGATCCGGACAGCTTTAATCGTGTCAACAATCAAGGGATGACGCATAGCCGAACACCGGAACTTACCAATATTGGTTCATTTGAGAAATGCTGGCGAATCGAAAATGGTGACTGGTGGCTCTACAAAAACGGAAACACCTTTGAAAGATTTTCGGAACAGTTTATCTGTGAGCTGGGGAGGCTGCTGAACTTTAATATGGCACACTGTGAACTTTGGGAGAAGGGTATTAAGAGCCTTGATTTTACAAATGGGGCAAAGGTCAATTATGAGCCAGCACGTAGTCTGGTTGGTGATGATATTGATTACGTCACTAATTACAATAAAATCAAGAAATTAAGCCCGCATATGGCTAAGGAGTATCTGGATATTTTACTATTGGATACGGTTTGCTTCAATATGGATCGACATACCGAGAATTACGGTTTTCTTAGAGATATCAATACCGGTGATTTTATCAGTATGGCACCGAACTTTGATAATAATATTGCTCTGATCAGTCGCGGTTATCCATCCGATAAAACCAGAAAAAACGACCTGTTTATCCGTGATTTCATTGAATTGTTTGAGCAAATCGGTGTTGACTATTACCTTCCGGTGCTTCATGAGGAAATGATTAAAACAGCTTTATCGAGAGTTTCCATTGCAGTGGATGCTGACTATATTAAGCAGTTTATTTCAAACGGATACACGCAGCTCACTAATCATTTTCCGGTAACCCATTTTAATATGTTTTAGTGAATAATACGGGGTTAAAATTAATACTGTGAAAAAGCAGATGGCGTTAAAACTTTCTAAGTACCCAATCGCACCAGTTTACTTAACCGATGGTTTTATTAAGCATCGGAAATAATTAAGGCGCAGTAAGCGCTTGAGTTGGCACGGCGCAACTGATATAATTACACGCAATTAATATTAAGCTATTAAATGCAAGCATGAGAATTCGCAAGCATGAGTATTAACGTAGAACAAAATAATCAGACACTGATGTGTCAAAAGGAATGGGGAGCAGAGCTAATGGAATCTACAAAAAGCAATGCATGTTCTTATTTAGAGTGTGGTTTTAATGTCAGCGGAAAATGTCCGGACATGGATGTACTGAAAAATCCCTACAAAGAGACCGGCTGTATTTTTTACAAAAATAAGAATATTCAGACAGACGGTAACAAAAGCGAGTAATAAAGAAAACACCGGAAGGTGTTTGAGGTTGGAGACAGACTACCGTACCGACCAATTGTTAATCTGTTGTATGCGCGCAATTCGTACAGTTGCATTTACAGTTCGAAAAAGAACGAACGTTTCCTTGCAACTGTTCGTCTTGAGGCATACAACATGATATAACAATTGTCGGTACTACCAATCTTTTTTTGACAGTTTAAAGAAAACACCGAAAGGTGTTTTTTTTTATAGAAACACATAAAAAACCGATATCGTTGCATTTGCAACGGCATGCATCACAGTCCCCGGATATAATAACAACATACAAGGTGGTAGCGATACCGAATAAACTTTCAAAACTTAACGGTTATGATGAAATAAAATTTCAGGAGGACGATATTATGAGTATGTTTTGTTATCAGTGTCAGGAAGCGGCAAAAGGAGCCGGATGTAGTGTTAAAGGGGTTTGTGGAAAAAGTGAAGAGGTTGCCAAGCTTCAG
>JAHIQT010000018.1 GCA_018903255.1 Bacillota bacterium
ATGCCAGAAAATTACTAAAATATGGAAAGAAATTTGGCATTGAAGAAAAAATCAGAACCTATATGGAAGTTTTGAGTTAGGAGAAATGCCATTGAAAACACCAGAGCAGTTAAAAGCCGCCATTCGAAATATTGCCAAAGAGAAGCAGTTGAAACCCCTGGAAGTGCTGCAGATGTTTCTGTTTGAGCGCATCCTTGAGCGCCTGTCTTTATCCAAATACCAAGATAATTTTATTTTAAAAGGCGGCCTCTTAATTTCTTCGATGATTGGCGTGAAAGAACGAAGTAAATTTCCGGTGCCAGGCTCAACTTAACTTACACGTTTTAGCGATTTGACTACCTCAACCGGCTATTTTTATGGTTAATCTAAAGAAATTCTAGTATAATATCTTTAGATTAACAAAGGAGGACATTCAAATGCCTAATATTAAATCCAGTACGGATCTAAGAAATAATTACAACGAAATCTCTAAATTCTGCCATGAACACGAAGAACCCATCTTCATCACGAAGAATGGTCAGGGGGACTTGGCTGTCATGAGCATCGAAGCTTACGAAATGTTAAACGGCAAGATTGAACTTTATCGCGCCCTTGATGAAAGTCGAGCCGCCGTTAAAGCGGGGAAAAAACGTCCGCTTACTGATGTCATGAAGAACCTGCGACAAGAGATAACCGATGGCAACCTATAGCATTGAGATCTCAGAGCCAGCCGAAAATGACCTTCGTGATATGATCCTGTACATATCTTCACAATTATCATCACCAATGACGGCCATGAATATGATGGATACGATTGAAGAAGCACTGCTTGGTTTATCCGAAATGCCCCAGAAATGTCCGGCTGTTCGTGATGACCGGCTGGCTTCAATGGGATACCGAAAACTTTTGATTAAGAACTATGTCGCTTTCTTTACCATCGATGAACAATCCCACGTCGTCAACGTTGAACGAATCCTTTATGCTCGTCGTGATTGGCTTCGTATTTTGTAGTCTTTCATTTCCATCGACCGCCTTCTTGAGCGGAAACGAGCGGATAATGAGCGATTGAAAATCCTGTCCGAGCTTGAATATGAAAAGTATCGAGCCAAAACAAAAGCCGATCTGAGAAGAAGAACTGATGCCTATCAGAGATTTGGATCCTGAGAAACGTGATGATGCCAGAGAAGTTCATAATTACATTAAAGCGCTTCAGCATGGAGTCAATCGCATTATGCAAGATGATTTTCCTTTGAGCTCCCGACTGATCAGAGAAATACACAATGAACTGATGCAGGGTGTTCGCGGTGAACATAAAACCCCGCGAGAATATCGATTGAGTCAAAATTGGATCGGTGGCAGCATGCCATCCAATGCATCATATGTACCACCCTCACACATCCATATCCCGGAGCTGATTACCGATTTAGTTTGACAGTGCCAGGTTAACTTAACTTGTCATTTCATTTCATTTGTATTGACGATAAAGAAAATGTGATAAGAATCATAAGGCTTCAGCCTGATTTCGTAACCTTTGTATTCAAAGCTGATTCCCCGGTAGCCGAAGGGAAACGTTTCAAGGCTTTCGGCCATTTGGTAGTATCTATTTAAAAAATCATTGGCTGCTTTGTGGTTTTTTAGGGTGTTAACCATATAGTCAGCCAATTGAAAAACATCATTTTCAGCATCAGGCGTTTGTAATATCCTATACTTCATGGATTTCCAGCTTCTCCCTGATCCGTGCGATTGATTCATTCAAAGAAATAGCCTGTCCTTGTTCCATTTCATCAATGGCTTTATCTAGTTCTTTAAACAAATTCTTTTCCTGCTCGATTAAATTGGGTTTTAGTTCTTTTGCCAATGGTGACATCTCAATCATCTCCTTTCCATCGGTTAATGTTATTATATCCATATTGGTGTCGATATTCAATGACTTTAAGTAAGGGACTGTGCCTGACATAAATTTATAAACTTATTCGGAATAAGTCAGACCTGATCAAGAGCAGAATCCAGCAGCGCTTCATCCCGGAGGCCATCACTTCTGCCGGTTTCGTGAATCAGCATGGTGTGAAGGCGCATCACCTGCTGACGGGACAATCGCTTCATTTGGCCAGTTCCTCAAAGGCGTCCTGATGTTTTTTAAGAATCCGCTTGGCAATGGCGTCAACCGCTTAGTCACCGTCACTTCTTCTTCCTGAAACTGGCTGAACTCAAACAGGACATAGCGGGGGGATTGTTTTTTAAAATAATGGCAGCACCATTTTCGTCTTCTGGTAGATGAATTGGGATCTGGCATCCGTAACACCTATAAATACAGTAAAACCTATTCCGCAAACTTGAAAAACTCAAAAACATCAAAAAATCTTGTCTTGAAAAAATGTTTGTTTAGTTTTTGTACTCAGGCCTCATTTCTTTATCTGATTGATTTTGTGGTATAAAAATCAAAATCGATACAAAATATTTCGCAATTTGTTTTTTGCCTTTTAAAAGCGGGTGCATTATGCTATCATATGGATACAAGTTAGTGGAGGTATCGTGATGAAAGATGTTGTTGTAAGAATAGCTGGTATTGAAATAGTCAATATCAAAAATGTGAGTTATGGGAAAATAGAACTCCAGGGCAATCAGTTAGCCGTTGATTCCGAAATGAAAGCCGATATTCTGGGGATTTATGGACAGAACGGCTCAGGTAAAACGGCGGTCATCGAACTCCTGGAATTCCTTAGAAAACTGATGTCCGGCAATTTTTTGCCACCGGAAATTCAGGATTACATTACCAAAGACAGCAATGAAGCCGAATGTAAATTTTCATTCTGGATCAAACACAAAAAAGAAGCCTTTAACTGTGACTATTCATTTAAAATAAAGCATTTCGAAAAAAGCACTTACATCACCAAAGAAAAACTAAGCTACAAGAATTGCACCGGCGAGGATAAAAAAGTTAATCTGGAATATCGGGTTGAAAATGAAGAATATCTCTTCACGCCGCAATATCGATTTAACGAATTCATCCAGAATGACCAGGCCCGTCGCATTGATGTCGCCGTTGCAAAAAAGCTGGCGATGAAAGAATGCCGTTCCTTTTTCTTTTCCGATGAAGTCATTAAGTTGTCGGAGACCTCAGATATCCCGGATCTGTCTAAGATACTAATGAGTTTGAAAGATTATGCCTTCAAAAATATCTTTATTATTAAAAATATCCATTGTGGTGTCATTAATCTGAATCTGGCGATGCCCTTCTCCTTTAAACAGAAAAATGCCGAAAAAGATGTTTTCGGCGATCTGGCGGTTTCTTTAATGGAACCTTCCGTTTTTCCGCAAAAGGAGTTCGATTTATTAACCGAAATTGTCAGCAGTATCAATCTGGTTGTTAAAGCCCTGATTCCCGATATGGCTTTAGTTATCCATAACTATGGCAAACAGATGACGGCCGAGGGCGACGAAGGGATTCGGTTTGAAATGCTGTCGCAGCGAAATGATCAGCTGATCCCGCTGAAATATGAGTCCGAAGGGATCAAAAAAATTCTGTCGGTCTTAAATCTGCTGATTGCGGTATACAATCTCCCGGGCATTTGTGTGGCCATTGATGAGCTGGACGCTGGTGTTTACGAGTATCTGCTCGGGGAACTGTTGGAGGTTCTGGAAAAAAGCGGCAAGGGTCAATTGATTTTCACCTCCCATAACTTAAGGCCACTGGAAATGATTCATAAATCGTCATTGGTTTTTACAACAACCAACGACAAAAACCGATATATTCGCTTTTCCAATGTAAAAAGCAACAACAACATGCGGGATGTTTATTTGCGGAGCATTAATCTCGGTGGTCAGAGTGAAGAAATTTATGCCGCAACCAGTGATTTTGAGATCAGTCGGGCATTTCGTAAAGCCGGGAGGCTGGTTAATGATTAGGAAAAAGGTGGTGTTATTTTTGGTCGAAGGCATCACCGATCAGATTGCCCTGGGCGCGATTCTTTCTAAACTGATAGAAAATGAGCAGGTTCATTTTGAGATTGCCGACGGAGACATCACCACCCGGAATGGAATTTCAACAAAAAACGCCAAAGAGAAGGTTTGGTCCCATGTTAAAATATTTCTCGATAAGAAACGCTATACCAAGCAGGATTTGAAACAAGTCATTCATCTGATCGATACCGATGGTGCTTTTGTGCCTGATTCTGCGGTTGTACCAACCACCCGGGCAAAAACACATTATTCTCAAGACTGTATTTATGCAAAAGACTGTGAGGCCATTAAGAAAAGAAATAATCTTAAGCGTGAAATCGTTAGTTGCTTGCACACGACTTCTAAGATAGGTGGTATTCCATATCAAATCTATTATTTCTCGAGAAATCTTGAACACGCACTCCATAATCAAATAGAAGAATTATCATCTCGGGAAAAGCAAGAACTGTCAGAAAAACTGGAAGATGATTATTATGAAAATCCGAAAGCCTTTGTTCAATTGATTAACAGCAATGAGATTCTTATTGTCGGAAACTACGAGCAAACATGGGAATTTATCAAACTGGATTTAAATTCGTTAATTAGAGGTAGTAATTTTGGCATATTTTTTAAATGATTAGGGGTCGTGCCTGTCGACATCAAGCTAAACCAAGTTGTTTCCGAAACAATAACTTATATGCATCGCCCTGAGCCGTATCCCCCTTGATCTGGATGACGGAGTCAAGGTGAATTAGGCCAAGTTCCAGGATGTCGAAAATACTAATGAGCCGGTTCTCATGACACGTCAGCTTACAGAACTGTGAATAGTAACCTTTCGTGGGTTAAAAGAGTTCTGGCTCAAAGACCTGCTGGATGTTAATTTCTTTGTGGTGTTGGTAACAATTAATAAAGTGGCCGGCGACGCGGGGGCAAAGATTCCCCTTGTCTGTGAATCACAGCCGATACCGGGTACAATAAACTTATGAAACCCAGCCGGAACTTCGCAAAACCCTGATCAACGACGTGGTCACCGGGGAAATCCAGTTGAGCTATTTATATTAATTTAGAATTATAAGGGGGTATTTATGAATCGGATAATTGCAATGCTACTGGCATTAGGGATGATATTCGGATTCGCTGCCTGCAGCCCACCAGAAGGACAGACACAAGGGGACGGAGGTTTTGTACTTCAAGCTATAACTAAAAATAAGCGGAGGAAGATGAAAAATGAATGAAAAAAAGAGAACGATAAAAGCGCAAAACAGAAAGAATACGAAACTTGCTGCACTGGTAATTTTGCTGGTGAGTCTGAGCGTTTCGACAACCGGTTGTGCCAGTTTTTTCGGTCTGATCACCGGTCAAAACAGTAAATTGCAACCGCCGGAGATGACTTCAGTTGTTAATACCGATGGATCATCTCAGGTTAGCATGACTAATCCTAACAAATCGGGAGAAATCTACTATACCCTTGACGGCGCAGAGCCGCTTACGAATTCACTGCTTTATAAAAATTCTTTTACGGTCAATCAAACAACAACCGTTAATGCACGCGTAATCGATGAAAACAAATTGTCATCGATCACAACACAACAATTTATCATTACACAAATGACGACAACGACTGAAGCAACTACCGGACAGACCCCAGCAGCAACCACTTCGGTCCCATCGATTAAGGGATTGGGGGTCGATGTCAATCGTTTATTTGACGTCTGGGCATCATCTACTTTAAGTCCGATCAATGGTTTCTATTACAATGCAGCCAATCTGATCGACTATGACAACGCGACAGCCTGGGTGGAAGGTGTTAGCGGAAACGGTTATGGCGAAACGGTTACTTTTTCCTACAAAGGCACTCAGACGGCGCAAATACAGGGTGTCGAAATTATCAACGGCTATGCCAAATCGAACACGACATTTTATGAAAACGGTTGTGTCACGCAACTAGGGGTTTATCTTAATGGTGCCTATCTTAAGACGCTCTATCTATCAGCGACAACATCGCCTCAGTATTTAGATTTAAATTGTACGGTTGCCCCCAGCAGTGTGATTGTTTTTGAAATTAAAGCCGTCCAGGAAGGCCCACAAGATGGCGAATACGATACCGCACTAACCAAAATATCCTTTTATTAGTGGATCGTGTGGCATGATCAGAAAGAGATGACATCGCCATAATCTGCGGCGACCGCGGTGCAGAAATCATCGGGTCGCAATTTAATCTGCAGTCCGAATCGATTTCGGGATTTTACCAGACCATATTGAATAAGTAAACAAGGAGACACCATGAAAAAAAGAAACAATCTTTCAGTATCCGTCGCGATGATCTCGATCTTTCTGATCATGACCCTGTTGCTGGGTGGATGCATCCAAGAACCGCTCGGGGTGGATTACAGCAAAGCCGAGAACTGGGCGTATTTGCCGGTTGGCGAAGCTGTCACTAAAAACTGTGACGTCTTTTTTGTGGCGCCGACGGTTTATCTGGGGACTGCTGACTCCCATTCGATGGATCTCGGTGATGAACAAACAAAGGCCCAGTTTCTGGGGGCGACCAATATGGAAAAAGGTCTCTACGCCGATGACGCCAATTTTTTTGCTCCTTATTATCGGCAGGCGGCGCTGAACGCCTACACCATGGATGGATCCCAATCGGATCAGTATTTTGATCTGGCCTACGCGGATGTTTCAAAGGCCTTTGATCAGTACATCAAAGATTACAATCAGGGTCGGCCATTTGTGCTGGCCGGCTTTAGCCAGGGTTCAGAAATGCTCTTGCGCCTGATGGCCGAAAAATTCGCCGATCCGGCTTTAAGCGACCAGCTGGTCGCCGCCTATCTGATTGGCTGGCGCGTCACACCGGAAGATTTAAGCAATTATCCCTTTTTAAAAATGGCCCAGCATTCCGGGGACACCGGCGTGATCATTTCCTTTAACTCAGAGGCCGAGGGGATTCAAAGCTCACTGATTGTTCCGGATAACACATTGGGGATCAATCCCCTGAACTGGAGAACAGACAGTAGCCCAGCTGTTGCCAGCGAAAATAGCGGCGCGGTATTTACCGATTATAGCGGGGCGATTGTCAAGGAAGTGCCCAACCTGACCGGAGCCTATCTGGATCCTGATCGGGGTACCCTGCGCGTAACCGGTGTCAACCCGGCTGATTTTCCACCAGTCCTCGATATTTTCCAGGAGGGGGTGTATCATCTTTATGATTACCAGTTTTTTTACCGTAACCTCCAGGCTAATGTTAAAGAACGGATCGGCAATTATATTAAATAAGCGGATAAAGGGTAGCTCTAAGCGTAGCTTTTTAAAGGCTTTGGACGAATAAATTAAAGATAAAAGGAAAGAAAGGTGATATAATCAAATCAATAATACCTTTTAGGACGATTTGTGCCTTGAGTGAAACGAAAGGAATGGCTATATCAATGAAGACAAATAGCGGATTGATTAAAATAGTGGCGACACTTTGTGTTATTGGTCTTGTGTTTTTTTCGTTAAATGCCTTTGGTTTAACGGATAAGCTTACCGATGTTAAAACGATGCAAGCCTGGTTTCAGAGCTTAGGCATATGGGGATATCTGGCTTATATTCTTGTCTACATTGTTGTTGCTGTTTTTATGTTGCCCGCATCTGCGCTGACAATTATTGGAGGGATCGCTTTTGGTTCAATAGCTGGCGGATTACTTTCTGTTACCGGTGCAACCATTGGTGGAACGGTTGCATTTATCATTGCAAGATATGTTGCACGTGATACAATACTTGAGAAATTTTGCTCAAATCCGATATTCAAAAAAATTGAGGAAGGTGCCGCAAAAAATGGCACCAATTTTTTAATTTTAACTCGACTTGTTCCGCTTTTTCCCTATAATGTTCAAAATTACGCCTATGGTGTTACCTCCATCAATGTTTTTACATTTGCGTTGGTCTCATTTATAACAATGACACCAGGTTCTTTTATCTATGCATTTTTAGCCGGTGAAATAGCGACAAACGGTTTTTCTATCGTATTATTAGTTCAATTTACAATAGCAGGAATCGTATTATTTTTTATTTCTCTAATTCCTAATTACTTTGCGAAGAAAAAAGGAATCGATATTTAAAAACAAATAACACAAGGGGACGTATGAACCTGTTACCTGACACTAATTTATAAACTTATTATGGAAAGAAATTTGGCATTGAAGAAAAAATCAGAACCGATATGGAAGTCTTGAGTTAGGAAAACTTAGGTACCTGACTCCACCTTATCGATGTCGGGATTTACCAGACCATATTGAATTAATAGTCTAATTATGATATAATTTGACTATCATACACGGGAGGTTTATTATGGGAATTATAAGACCATCGGCTGATTTAAGAAATCATTATAATGAGATTGCAAAGATTTGTCATGAAACGCGGCAACCGGTTTTTATTACGGTCAACGGTCGCGGCGATACTGCCATACTTGATTTACAGACTTACCATCAGATGAACTCAGAGCTTGAATTATTGAGAACCCTTGCCGAAGCCGAAGAGGATGTTTTACAGCAGCGGGTTGCCCCGGTCGAAGAGACCTTTGAAGGAATCCGCCAATCGCTGTTCGCCAGGAAAAAGTGATCATGAAGTACGCGATTATCAGAACGGACAAATTCAATGATCAGCTTTATGAAATCATTAATTACATCGCTGGTGATGCAGACGCAATTGATACGGCGCTTCATTATCTTGAAAAAATTGAAAAAGCAGTGAAGCTACTGGAAGATTTCCCGCTGAGCGGAAGCAGTCCCCGCTATCGCATTTTGAAAAAGCAGGGTTATCGGGTTTTAATTGTTGAAAAGCACATCCTTTTTTACAAGGTAAATGAAGATAAACAGCTGGTGACACTTTATGCTGTGGTGGATAGCAGGAGAGCATATTTGAATTTAATCTAAGGGGTGTCGGAATATTATGTACCTGACAGCAACTTATATTTGCTCTATTGTACTATAATTTTAGGATAAATAAAACCTAAAAAGCAAAATTCATACAGAGCCTGGTATCAGGTAGCCGGGTTCACAAAGGGACGCGGTTAATATGTCCCTGTGCACCGATACCAAAAGGGTAGGGCTGACTTAAAAAGGAGAATCAAAAATGAACATCATCACCATCTCCGCAGGTTCTAATTGTTACCTGCTCTCCCAAGGCGAGCGACACCTGATGATTGACGCTGGTGCCCCGGGAATGGCCGCCAAAATCGAACGAACCCTGGCGCAAAATAAGATTGCCATCGACCAAATCAGTTATCTGGTTCTGACTCATGGCCATAGCGATCATATTGGTAATGCCGCTATCTTTCAGGAAAAATATCGACTCCCGATTGTCATCCATGAAAATGACATCGCACTGATTGATAATCCCTTGTCTCAGCCGATGCAAGCCACCCATCCGATCGGCAAAATGATTAAATGGGTGGGCAAGGGTGCGATGAAGAAGCATCCACCACAACGCTTCAAACCGGATCTAATCATCACTGGGACTCAAACCAACCGGCTGGGTTTCGGTGAGACCATCCATCCGCTGCCTGGTCATACCCGGGGCTCGATCGGGATTTCCTTTCCAAGCGGCGAATTATTTGTAGGGGATACCCTGATGAATCTGACCTCCCCCCAACCAGCCTATCTCTGGGACGATATCACAGCCATGCAAAAAAGTGTTCAGGCGGTTTTGCAACTGCCAGTAAAAACGATATACTACGGTCATGGGCGATCAACACCGATAAGCAAAACAGCCCAACTCCGATCTCCCTGAAACAATAACAAATGGGACGTAGGTTTGGGCATACACATCAAATCCCACTTAAACAGCAGCAGCTGTCTGGCCAGCACCGATTGTTACAACCCGACAGCGGCAAATTAAAGTACCAGGGTGGCATGTTCAGAAAGTGATAACATCGCCATAATCGGCGGCGGCCGCGGTGCAGAAATCATCGGGTCGCAATTCAATCTGCAACCCGATTTTACCGCCGCTGATGTAGATTTTATCCAGCTCTTTGGCGGTGTCATTGATGATCGTTTTAAATTGCTTTTTCATGCCAATGGCGGTGCAGCCGCCCCGGACATAGCCGGTGATCGCGGTCAGATCTTTTAGCTGAATCATCGCTACCGACTTTTCGCCTACCGCTTTGGCGGCTTTTTTCATATCAAGTTCTTTGTCGATAGGAATCACAAAGACAAAATAATTCTTGCTTTTTCCTTCGGTTACCAGGGTTTTATAAACCAGTTCATAGGGTAAGTTCAGTAAGTCAGCTGTCTGTGGCCCGTCTACAAATGCATTGCATTGATAGCTTTGGTGGGTATAGTCAATTTTTAATTTATCCAAAATGCGCATGGCATTGGTTTTTACTTCTTTTTGTTTAGCCATAGTTGGTGTTTTCTCCTTTAAATAAAGATCGTTGTGCAATCCATTTATTTTATCAGAAAATACGCTTTTATGCTTCTTATTTAACGGCGGCTAAGAATGAAAAGGTAATTTGGTGAGTGTGACGACGATTTAGAGCCACTCAGTGTTAAATCCCATCGGGGCGCCCAGTTTCGGATCTGGGCACCCCTTGGTTACGGCCTATCTGGAATTTGCAGAGCTTCAGGCCATTCGTCAGAATCCGATGGATATGAAGTGTTGCCCCGGCGGGTTGTCCGCCGGGGTTTTGTTATTTCTAGGTTGATCTGTGGCGGTATTCAAAGCTCAAAACCAGGACTACCTATTGGAAGGAATGCAACGGATTTTTGGCTATATCTCGATATTGACACCTACAGACAATGCATAGCAGTACCGATGAAAAGTGGATTTCTTTTGCATACCAGCCAATTATTTCGGTCGAAAGCAAAATGGTAGAGGGATATGAAGTACTGATGCGTTGGAATGATCCCTTATACGGCAGCATACCACCCGATATCTTTACATTACCGGTCAGTCAAAAGTAGCCGAATATCAAAATGTAGAAGTTGAACGGCTGGCTGCCAATCTGATGCGACTGGCTGACGGAAAGCTGGACTTTGATCTAAGTGTGGCCTCAGTCGATCAATATACCGGTGCGGTCAGCGCCCAATTCAATGAAATCAGCAAGAGTTTAACCACTGTCAAGACCGCCATCGACGAGGTGCTTGAAGATGCCGGTTTGCTGACCCAGGCTGCCATTGAAGGACATTTAACCACTCAGGCGGATACCGATAAATTCAGCGGCGCTTGGAAAGAACTGGTCAGCGGCATGAATGATATCCTAGTTGAAGTCGCCAAACCAACGAACGAGGTTATGACCGTGATGGAAGCCATCTCAAACGGAAACCTCCAGGTCTTGGTAACGGGATCGTATCAGGGCGATTTTAATCGTTTGAAGGAATCAGTCAACAATACGGCCACCCGTCTCGATGCGATCATTAGGAATTGAACAGGTTTCTCAGGTTGTTCAAACAAATTCTGCTACTGCCGAAGAAAGTGCCGCTTCTAGCGAAGAACTCTCGGGTCAGGCAGAACTGCTGATGAAGATGGTTGGCGAGTTTAAACTAAAATAAGACCAAGCAGTAACTTAGGAAAGTGGTCGGAATCCGCTGCAAATACCTGAGGAGATGTTTCTTTTAAATTCGAAAAAGTAAAACTGGTCATCGATTGAGGCTTCTATAGCGAAGCCGATATTAATGCATTGGGCTGAAATTTATTGTTGCTGCACAGCACCTGAACTCAATTAAGCGGGTTAAGTAGTTATATAACTATTTTTCAACTTCGGATTGCGTTTCCTTATAAAACCGAACGCTATAATTATCTTTTATCTTGACACTGTCTAGATTGCGGGGTATAATCTTTACAATATCAAGATTACAGGAGGACTATCATGTCAGAAAAACCCTATCACCACGGCAACTTAAGAAACAGCCTGATTGAAGCAGGTATTGAACTGATTAATAAAAAGGGGGAGGATGGCTTGTCGCTGCGAAAGGTTGCCGCCCTCTGTGGAGTGAGCCACTCCGCCCCCTACAGCCATTTTAAAAATAAGGATGAACTCCTGCAAGGGATGCAGCATCATGTCACCAACTTGTTTATGACCGCGCTAGAATCCTCAATCGAGACCTATTCGGACAGCCAAGACCCCGAAATCCTGATCCAGATGGGTAAAGCCTATGTCCTCTTTTTTATCAATCAACCCCATTATTTTAATTTTTTGTTTTCCCACTCCAGTATGTCGGTAAATTTAGCGATGGATGATGACGGCACCGATAATTTTCCGCCCTTTGAAATCCTACGACAACATTCCTTTCGTATTTTAAAAAGTCTGGGCATGGACGATCAGACAATCAAGGATTCCATTATCACGATGTGGTCGACCGTTCACGGTCTGGCCTCGATTGCGACCATGAAAAATGTCCGTTATGATAAATCATGGGAAACTAAAATTGAGGATCTGCTCCGAAATACACAGGGAGATTTGAACGATGAACGAAAATTTGAAAAATCGCGTCATGTTCAAAATGATTAAGAAGATGGTGCTCTTACTGCTTAGTTTAATCATCGCTTTAGCGACAGTTTCTTTAGTGACGCTATTTATTTGCAGTCCCGGCGAAATAAAGCCCTTCACCGATGCCAATGGAAATTACTTAGCCGGAAGTCTGGCTGAAAAAACATCGATTGAGATCAACGGCGTTGAAATGGGCATGATCATCAAGGCCAAGGATGTAAACAAACCGGTGTTATTATTCCTCCATGGCGGTCCAGGGCTGCCGGAATATTGGCTCAATCAAGCATACCCCTCGGGACTTGAAGATCATTTTACGGTGGTCTGGTGGGATCAGCGCGGTGCCGGACGCTCTTACAAGACCGCCATTCCCAGTGATACGGTGACCACCCAGCAAATGATTGATGACACCATTGCCGTTAGCAACTACCTGCGAAAGCGCTTTAATCAGGATAAAATCTTTCTGATGGCTCATTCTGGTGGCAGCTATATCGGAATTCAGGCGGCGGCAACGGCACCTGAGCTGTATCGGGCTTATATCGGTGTAGCTCAGATTTCGAATCCCGATCTTTCTGAAAAAATCGCCTATGATTTTATGCTGGACTTTTATGAACAATCTGATCATCACAAAAATGTCAACGCGCTCAAAGCTGCCCCCTACGGAACCCCCGGCTATGATCGGATCCGCGACCAGATGATGCATCAAGCCGGTATTGGCACCACCCGTACGATGGATTCGGTGTTTACTGGGGTATTTCTAGAAGTCATGAAAAATCGTGAATATACGGTTACTGAAAAAGTAAATATCTGGCGGGGCAAAGCCTTTACAAAAAAAACAAGGCTTTATCAGGAACTATGGCAATGCGATTTGAGCAAATCGCTAACCCGGGTTGATGTTCCGATCTACTTTTTTGTCGGCGCTTACGACTACACCGTTAACCGGCATCTCTCCGAAGCCTATTTTGAAAAAATCCAGGCTCCCGAAAAACACTGCTACATTTTTGAAGATTCCGCCCACAGCCCCATTTTTGAAGAACCGGATCGATCAATTGCGATTTTGAAAGAACTACAAATGGATTTCTAAATACTAATGTAAAAAGCACGGGAACTAGGCTGTGGAGCGATTGCAATTACTGGAAATCCAGATTACTACAATAGCTTTGGATTTGTCAGCGGACATTCGATGCATATTTATTACGCTGCTGTTTCACGAGATGAGGAATTTCCATTCTTTATGGTGAAAGAATTACAAAAAGGCTATCTTACAGGAGTAACCGGCACTTATCAAGACCCGGTAGGTTATCTGGTTGATGATGCCGATGTTGAAGCGTTTGATATGAACTTCTCACCGAAAGAAAAAAAGAAGCTGCCAGGACAGTTAGTATAATAAAAAGGCGAGGTACCCTACGTTCCGTAGGGTGCCTCATTTGGTGTGCCCGGCATGGGCGCAATCTCATCCCAAATTTTCTCCCCATTTTTTTCACAAGTAAGCTGCTTTTACAATCATTTTAAATTTACTGAAATAGTATGTTTATTTTATCAAATATGTGTTTTTTGTGGCGCCGACGGTTTATCTGGGGATCGCTGAGTCCCATTCGATGGATCTCGGTGATCAACAAAAAAAGACCCAGTTTCTGGGGGCGACCAATATGGAAAAAGGTCTCTACGCCGATGACGCCAATTTATTTGCTCCATATTACCGGCAGGCGGCGCTGAACGCCTACACCATGGATGGATCCCAATCGGATCAATATTTTGATCTGGCCTACGCGGATGTTTCAAAGGCCTTTGATCAGTACATCAAAGATTACAATCAGGGTCGGCCGTTTGTGCTGGCCGGCTTTAGCCAGGGTACAGATTAAGGTCTGCTTCTTTTTCGTTTGAAAATGGATAATATCAACGTACACAAGGAGACGGAGGTTTTATGTCCCCTTGTGCGTATTTTATGAACTCAGCATAAAAACAGGCTTTTTTTGACAGAACTTGAAACGTCCATATGTCATAATGCCCGCCTTATTCGGTTAGCAGCAACAAGGATAGACTAATTCTTTACAAACCGTAATATGTCACCTTGCTCGTATATTATTCTTTTAACCTTAAGTTAAAAGCGAATTCTTTCTACATTGCGATTCATAAGTTTTCGTCCAATATTCTGATAAATCCATTTTTTTAATGGCGTCAACGGTTGCTGATATTTTTCAAAGAATTCATCAGGGGAAATGAATACGCCGAAATCGTGGTTGATACCTTCTTTTTGGATGTAAGTATCATTGGCATCCCACTCTATTTGCGGATTTTGAAAGTTAGCGGTACCAACACCATATCCACAAAAACTGGTTGTGCAATCAGAAAACTTTTCTTGAAGTTTGTTCAAATATTGGCTATCCAGAATAAAACCCTCTATGTTATACCAATGATCTTTATATTGAATTTCAACCCAACTGTGAATAATGCTTTGGGGAGCAAATCTATAAATTATCCCTGTCATCGCTCCTTTTTGCAATTTCTTATCAATCGTAAAACCATGAATCCGGCAAGGAATTCCAACTGCTCTCAGCAGTGCCATAAATAACGTTCCCTTTGTATTGCATTGTCCATAGCCATCATTTAAAACTTCAGAAGCAGAAATCGTGTCATCTGTGTTATACCCAAATGCGATATCGTCACGTACAAAATTATAGATTTCTAGAATTTTATGAAAATCATCGCCATTTGTCCACCGCTGTTTTTTTACTAATCGCTGTATTGAACTGTGGTTAAAATTCAACATTTGTGTTTCTTGCAAGTACTTATTCATTGTATAATCCTCCTATTTTGTTTGATTACATTTTATCAATATACTTGTCAGAAAACTTTCAAAAACTCGCTATCTCTTATGATATTTGTTGCAGACATTCCGGTCATCATTTTATTGGTGTATGCAAAATGGGATGAACTATTAAAACCGACATTAAGAGCTGCTGTTGTTATGTTTTCGCCATTAAAAATTGATTCGTACACTCTCTGGAGTTTATGTAAAACAATATAACTTTTTAAGGGTATACCTGTTTCTTCTTTGAATAAATGTGCCAGGCGACTTTCAGAGAGGCCTATTTTTTTAGAAAAATATTTTATTTGATGAAACTCAACTTCATGTACACAGTCATCCAAGTGATTCAGTACTTTTATAACCCGGTCACTAAAAATTTTCATATTACTGTAATCAAACTGAAAGGTAATGCTCTGAGCAAAGGAAAGAATAGCATCATGGCTCTTTTGTTCAAGTACATTTTTGAAAGCAGGCTGCATAACATTTATTTTTTCTCCTGGGAAAATATAAAAAGGCTGACCCTTTAGCAACCCTCTCATCACACAGCCAAGGTCGGTTGTCGGATCAACTAACATCGTGAAATGGGGTTCTCCCTCGGTATTAAAAGTATGTTGTGTATCCATGTTTACAAGAATGGCACTACATGCAATGTGTTTTCCGTTAATTTCAATATTTAATTCCTTTTTACTGCTGAGGAACAATTGCAACAACCAGTGTTTATGGCAATTCGCTTCTATAATATTTGAAATTGCCATAAAATTCCTACCGTATTTAATAATATCGTTCATTACATCACCTACTCACTTAATGTGGATCTGGATTTTACTCGCCAGACACCATTTTATCAACTTATTTAAGAAAACAACCTGAGTTAGCTGCCTAGAAAAAAGCTAAAAGACCTCAACTTAACTGATTACCAGAGACAGGCAGAAATTGTCTATGTTTTATTTTGTAGCTGGTCGATAAGTCGATAGGAATCACAAAGACAAAATAATTCTTGCTTTTTCCTTCGGTTACCAGGGTTTTATAAACCAGTTCATAGGGTAAATTCAGTAGGTCAGCTGTCTGTGACCCGTCCACAAATGCATTGCATTGATAGCTTTGGTGGGTATAGTCAATTTTAAATTTATCCAAAATGCGCATGGCATTGGTTTTTACTTCTTTTTGTTTAGCCATAGTTGGTGTTTTCTCCTTTAAATAAAGATCGTTGTGCAATCCATTTATTTTATCAGAAAATACGCTTTTACGCTTCTTTTTTAAGGGCGGCTAAGGATGAATGAATGGCGCTGTTTGGGGTACATAGCAATTGTAACGACAACGCAAACAGATGGAGGGGGTATCATGGGAAGAAGTGGCGGTTCAGGTGGTCGCAGCAGTGGCGGCTCCAGTGGTGGCAGCCGTAGCAGCGGTGGTCGCAGCGGCGGCTTTGGAAGCAGCCACAGAAGTGGTGGCAGTGGCGGATTTGGCAGCTTTGGTAGCAGTTCCGGGGGCGGCTTTTTTGGCAGTGGATCCAGAATGAGTTCGGGCGGCAGCAACTTTAGTGGCGGTCCGGTGGGTTGTGGCTGTGGTGCGTTCATGATCATTCTGGTGATCGTTCTGATTTTCATGTTGATTATCGGTATCTTTGTGGCATCTGTTTTCACAGGCTCCACAGAAATCACTCAATCGACAGTGGCTCGGCAGCCGCTGCCAGTTGGCTCAGTCAGCGAAACCGAATACTATAGCGATGCGTTGGGATGGATTAATAACCAGACTAAAATGGAGGAAGGGTTAAAATATTTTTATCAGAAAACCGGAGTGCAACCGCATGTCGTGATCATTGATAACGTCAATGGTTCTCATAACCCCACCGAAAGTGAGCTGGACAGTTATGCAAATGCTCTTTATGATGAGCTATTTTCGGATGAAGCCCATTTGCTCTTTGTATTCTATGAGTATAATGATTTTTATATGGATCGATATGTGGCCGGGAATCAGGCGAAAACGGTCATTGATAGTGAAGCCGCTGATATTCTGCTGGATTATATTGACCGTAATTATTACGATGGTAGCCTCACCGATGAGGAGTTCTTCAGCAATTCCTTCCGGGATGCGGCTGACCGGATCATGACCGTTACCAAGTCACCCTGGATCTCGGCCATGACTACCATTGCTATTGTTTTTGGGGTGGTTATATTAGCAATGCTATTATTTGTCTGGTGGCGACACGCCAAAAATCAGAAAAATCTGGAGGCCAAGCGAACCGCCGAAATGCTAAATACCCCGTTGGAAAAATTTGACGATGTGGAAATCGAAACCCTGGCGAAAAAATATCAGGATAATCCGTCAGGTCAGCAAGATGAGAACAAAAAGTAATTCGTAAAACAAGGAGGAAAGAGATGGCAATTTTAGAACGATTCAGCGATATTATCCGAGCTAACATCAACGATCTGTTGGATAAGATGGAAGATCCGGCGATCATGATCGACCAGTATTTAATTGATTTATTGGAGGATCTGGCCGAAGTGAAGCGCAGCACCGCAGAAATCATGGGCGAAGAAACCCGAACCAAACGTTCGCTAGACAACAACAAGATCGAGGTGGAAAAATATGCCGGCCTGGCCAAAAAAGCCCTGGTAGCCGGGAATGAAGGGGATGCCCGAATCTTTCTTGAAAAAAAACAGGAGCTGGAAAATCTGGATTCCGAATTGATGGCTGTTTATACCGCTGCCCATAAAAACGCCATGAAAATGCGACAGATGTATGATAAACTGGCGGCGGATATCCAAACCCTGCAGGCACGTCGAACCATGATCAAGTCCAAGGTTTCGATTGCCAAAACTCAGGAAATCATCAATCAAGCCAGCAGCTCAACCAATCAAACCGAGGATGCCATGGACACCTTTACCCGAATGGAAGAAAAGGCCGACCGGATGCTCGATGAAGCCAACGCCATGGCCGAACTCAACATCACGCCGGTTGACCCAGCCGAAGCTTTAGAAGAAAAGTATGCCGAAACCGGAATTGCTTCGGTTGATGAGGAATTGGCTATACTTAAAAAAGAGTTGGGGTTGCAGTAAATAAAAAAACAAAGTCATGGATTCTAATTAAATCCATGACTTTGTCTATGTCTGCAGAAATATAAGCCTGATCTCGTTTGCTCTCATTAGCTTGCTGTCTCAGTTCTTTTTTGATAACTGCGGACAAGGCAGGAAAGACTAAAGCATACGACAAAGTAACCGAGTGCCAGTACCGAAAAAATCATAAACACTTCCGGTGTTGTGGTGTATCGTCCCATCACAACAAATCCGCTTCGGGTGTACTCCGGAATCGCAACGACCTGAAGAAAAGACGTGTCTTTAATGGTTGTAATCACCTGCGATAAGAGGGAGGGAATAATCCGTTTAAAACATTGCGGCAGAACGATGAAGGTTAGTGTTTGAATCAGCGTAAAACCTTGCGATTTTGCTGCTTCAAATTGTCCCTCTGCAATCGAATTTAAACCCCCGCGGACGATTTCAGCCAGTACTGCCGATGTGTATAATGCCAAGGCTAAGCCACCGCGCATGACAATCGAACCATACGGTATCATAAAGCAACAGACGAGCACCCACAGTAGCAGTGGTGTATTTCTAAAAACTTCAATATAAACCCCGGCTAATCGACCTAAAAAGCGTTTTTCATAGGTACGCAGTAATGCCAGGATTGTTCCGAAAATGATTGAGATGATGACAACGGATACCGACAGGGTCAACGTTAATGCCATCCCTTTAGCCATAAATTGAACATTTGAGGGCGTAAATACATTATTAAAAACGTCTAGCATGTTACCGCCTCCTCACTTGGATCAAAGGGAACCCGAGCAATATCGTTTCGTTTGAGGCGTTCTTCGTATTTTCTTGCCCAAGTTGCCAGTGGGAAACAGAGCATGAAATATAAAAGACCAGCAAAGACATAGGAAGGCCCATAATCGAGACTGGATGATGCCCATGAATCGGCCATATACATCAGATCGAATCCGGAAATCATTGCCAGGACTGAGGTGTTCTTAATCAGGTTAACCGCTTGATTTGTCAGCGGTGGGAGAATTATTTTGATCGTCTGCGGTAGGATGACATAGCGCATATATTGAATATAAGTAAAACCCTGGGATTTTGCTGCTTCAACTTGTCCCACTGAGATTGAGGTAATACCAGTTTTGACAACCTCCGAAACATAAGCACCATGATAAATACCCACGCCTAGTACACCAATTGCAAACACGCTAAGCCGTAGTCCGGCAATTGCAAGACCATTATACATAAAGAAAACCTGTATAACCAGGGGAGTATTTTGAAAAAACTCAACATAGACCCTTGCGATTCCGCGCATTACCTTGTTGTTTGATGTCGAAATGACACCAAAGATAACACCCAGAACAACCGCAAGGATTAAGGCGAGGGCTGCGACCTCAATCGTTCGCAGAAACCCTTCGCCAAACATTTGCCATTCTCCAAACATCTTCTCCCAACGCCATAAGGCAAAAGGATTAGAACTTTTCATTAATAATTAAGTCCCCATTTCGTAATTAGCTCTTCAATGGTTCCGTCGGCAAGCCATCCGCTGATATAGCCGTCAACCGCTTCAGTAAGAGCGATGTTATCAAGTTTTGAGGTAACACCATATTCCTGAGGTGAGAATCGATCTGGTAAAATCATGGTTGAATCATCAACATATCCACCAAGGATTGAGCCGTCAACACAGAAAGCATCAACGCGTCCGGAGTCTAATGCAGCTTTAATTTCTGGGTAGGTTGCATATTCTGAGAATGATACGGTAATCCCTTTTTCAGCGGCTACTTTATTAACGGCTTCTTTGGAAGTCGCGCTTTGAGCCACACCGATTACTTTGCCATCCATGTCTGCAAGACCTGTGAAACCAGCCTCTTTTTTAACTAACAGACCAACAGCATCTTCATAGTAAGGGGTCGAGAAGTTATAGGTTAATTTTCGATCCTCAGTAATGGTAAATGTTGCGATAATCAGATCAACTTCACCATTGTCAAGTAGTGGACCACGTGTTTTAGCGGTTACTGGAGTTAGCTCATAAGCATTTTCATCACCGAGAATTTCTTTGGCCAGAAGCTTGACAATATCAATTTCGAAGCCTTCGATTTCTCCGGTTGCCGTGTTTTTAAGTCCAAAATTGGGGACATCTTCTTTAACACCAACTCTTAAAACACCAGCTTCAACGACCGCATCAAGACTGCCGTCAGCAGCGCTATCACTAGTAGTCGTCGACGCCGGCGCACAAGCTGCCAGTGTAAAAACCAGACCTAAAACAAGCAGAACAGAAAGTACCTTTTTCATAATCATTTTCCTCCTAAATATAAATATTATAATAGCTAATATCGTTTGATATTAGAAATTAACGCAAAATCTTACTGAGAAAATGCTTTGTTCTTTCCTCGGAAGGATTTTCAAAGAAATGCTCAGGTTTTCCTTCTTCAACGATTCGACCTTCATCCATAAAGATGACGCGATCGGCAACGACTCGGGCAAAACCCATTTCGTGGGTAACCACGACCATGGTAATATTTTCTTTTGATAATTTAATCATGACATCCAGTACCTCTTGAACAGTTTCGGGGTCAAGAGCCGATGTCGGTTCATCAAAAAGGATAATTTTTTGCTCTGTTGCCAGCGCTCTGGCAATCGCAACACGTTGCTGCTAGCCACCGGACAGGGTTGATGGGTAGGCATTTTCCTTTTCACTCAAACCAACCGTCGCTAAATATTTTCGGGCTTTTTCAATGGCTTGATCTTTTGGTATTTTTTGTAGTTTTATCGGTGCCAGGGTCAAATTTTCCAGCACTGATTTATGCGGGTATAAGTTAAAACTTTGAAATACCATCGCTGATGTCCGACGAACCAGCTGAATTTTATTTTTCTGGGTGAGTTCTTCACCATCAATGAAAACATGCCCCGATGTCGGCGCTTCTAAAAAATTCATACAACGAACCGTGGTGCTTTTACCAGAACCCGAGGGTCCGATAATAACCAATTTTTCACCTTCGGCAACGGTTAAATTAATATCTTTGAGGACATGGTTTGCTCCGAAATATTTATTCACCTCTTGAAGTTTAATCAATCACTTTTCCTCCAAATCTAATATCGATAATCCAAAAAAAGAACTTCAATAGAATATACACAGTAATTAGAAGTATATCTGAAGCTCCATTGCTACATAAGTTATCTCACTACATTTTTCTTTCTTATCAACTCAAACTTCGCACATTAAAAACACTCTAAAACGTTGCTGCAAAGGACTTTTCCTGAAAAACATCCATTCAGGCGCAAGGTTTCAGGCTACTTTTTATCA
>JAHIQT010000161.1 GCA_018903255.1 Bacillota bacterium
GAGGGGCTATCCTTCCTGATTGTCCATTTTAAATTCTGTGACGAGACCTTCCTCTTGCCATTTAGCATCTTAAAAAACTATTGGGACAATGCCCAGCAGGACGGCCGTAAGTCGATTCCCTATCGGGACTTTGACCAGAATCTGCGGATTTATCCCTTTCATAATATCCTCCTCCATTATTTGGAGGCGATCAACCATTATCTTACCGGAAAGGAAGAACAAAAATGAAAAAAATTGCCAGCTTTACTATCAACCATCTGGATTTACTGCGGGGTGTCTACATCTCCCGAAAGGATTATTGCGGTGACCACTGCATCACCACCTTCGATATTCGGATGAAAGAACCCAACCGCGAACCGGTGATCAACAACGGCGAACTCCACGCCATGGAACACCTGGGTGCAACCTTTCTGCGAAATGATCCGGTTCTCAGTGACGAGATTGTCTATTTTGGACCAATGGGCTGCCGAACTGGCTTCTACCTGCTGATGAAGGGTGAACGAACGCCTGCCGATATCATGCCCTTGATCATTAAACTATTTAGCTTTATGGCCGATTATCAAGACGAAATCCCCGGTGCCACTGCGCGCGACTGCGGCAATTATCACGAGATGAACCTCCCGATGGCTCGTTATGAAGCCAACAAATATCTTACCGAAATTCTGGAAAACATCCAACCCGAAAACATGATTTATCCGGAATAGCATCTGCCAATAAAAAAAGCCCATAGCGGGCTTTTTTTATTTTTGATTTTTTGATTCAGTTGCTTTATCCAGCTTCTTATTTTTGTTTTTACCAACCATTTTATCAAACAATTGTTCTGACCATGATTTTCTTTCGCTCATTTTTTTCTCATGGAGTCGGGTGAATTTATTAATCCGACTAACCCAAGACTTCGCATCGGCGATCATATTGCTGTCATCGGGATTTGGAATAACCGCCGTCCATTCCTGAAACAGTTTTCCGTTGCGCGTTAAAGCCTCATAATTAATGGCCAGCACCTTATACATTTTCTCTCCATTATCGTAGTTTTTCAGCTTGGCCTGGGCTTTTGACCACCGATGGAACCGCCCCATAATATAGGCGCTATCATCTTGAATAATGGTCACATAGGGTTTAACCAGAGCCTTGTATTTAAAACTCTGGGGTAATATGATGGTGAACAGGACTGACAGGGTGGCAAAGAAAGCGAAAAAGACAAAGCCCAACCATTTTACCCCTTCTGAAAGCATAATAAAGAGTAAAATCGAGATGGCCAACTCAATTCCCAACAAAATCCAGATTTTTTTCTTTTCAGAATTTTTCTGAATTTTATTTAATTCGCCGATAAACCCGACATACTGAGCTTCATCATATTCCCAGATCAAGGCTTCGTCTTTTTTCTCCATGAATGCCTCAAACTGACGATACCGCCGATAAAAATAGATGGCATAGCCAACCGCAAAGATAATCATCACCACGCCGGCATAGGTAAAGTAAAACTGATAGATTTCAACCGCTTTGATGATAACCGGAATAAAAATAATAACGACCCCTAAAACAGCAGCAATTAAAGAGAGTACTATATTCTGTTTTTCGGGGTTTTTAATTTCCAACATAACTTCTCACAACCTTTTCACTTTATAGTTTATTTTAAATCGTTTGTTTTATTAAAATATTTGTTCATCGCTGTCTTAAATCTGTTTGAATTTTTCTCTGACCTCAGTTATTTTTCCACAGGTCATGCTCCCCTCGGGACATGGCCCTTCGACACATCGAGGTCCACCATTTTTAAAGAGCAGCGGTGCCACTTTCTTACATTCTTTAAGCATTTGGGTGGCCAGTTCGCGAATCTCCCATTGCGCCCGGTTGCAGCAACGTTGATTGTAAAAGTGCAGCAATTCGCGGGTGTTCATGGTTGTCACGATTTTTGTCTCACAAGCGTTGGGCAAAACAAAACGGGCATCTTCGATTCCCTGTTTTTCGGCCGCCATGGCCGCCTGTTTCTCAGAAAGACCAGACGCGATTAAATCCCTGGTATATTTTTCAATCAGTTTTTTTGCCAAGGCATCATAGGTCTTCTGGGCATTTTCCATCCCTTCAACAAAGATCTTTTCACCGTCCGGCAGGGCTTTGATTTCTGGGGGAATCACATAATTAAACTGCCCTTCACTAACATAGCGCTGCGATTTTTGGCTAAAGCTGGCCATCCGATGGCGTACCAACTGATGGGTTAAGGCGCGGCTCACCCCTTCAATAGCAAAGGTAAAGCTGGCGTGTTCGATTGGTGAGGCATGCCCCATATCCATCAAACGGGTTAAAAAGTGTTCGACATTCGCATCCGTCAGGTCTTCCATGATCTCATCGGCACCGGCTTTGGAATAACATAGTTTGGCAGCTGCGGCAACTAATTTCTCAGGATCCGGGGTATGTTGAATCAATGTTACCCTTAATGTTGTTTCCATAAGATTCTCCTCTCATTTGAAAAATGTTTCTTGTTCTTCTGGACATTTTTCCTTGAACTTTAATATCTCATTATAACATTTTTCCCATGAATGTACAGTTCATAAACGGGATCTTAAAAATTTGCAAGTCGATCACCAATTCTTGCCCTATGGTGACAACTATTTCTATTCAGGTTTCTGTCCTTCTTGGATATAATGGTTCACAACAAGTCGTTTTACAAAAAGATGGAGGTACTCCCTATGTTTGGCAATCTCGATACCGTCCCTGAATTACTCAAAAATCATCAGTATAAGACGGGTGAAAAACATAAATTTCTTGGTGATTATTATCGTCTGATGATTGAAGAATCGCCTAGCACCGGTGTTATTATCAACAATTCTAATATGGTCCTCAATGTCCAAGATACTCAATCGATTTCCCACAAAGAATTCATTTTGGATATGTGGTACCGGGAACAGGCTCGCGAAGTTTTTGTCGAGGCGATGGCCGCTGCGATTATCAAAGCCGCTCCCTATCAGGTTCGTTTTCCCGACTTAAAAATCTACCGGATGGATAATCGCTGGGGTGTCTGTTCCCCTAAGAGTCAACGGGTTATCCTTAATCTTGAGCTGATCAAAACCCCCAAAGAATGTATTGAATACATCGCCTTGCACGAGATGCTCCACTTTCGTTTTCCCAATCATAATCTTTCCTTCTATGGCGCCCTGGGAGCCCTGATGTCAGACTGGAAAGAACGCGAAGATATGCTTAACCGAAAATACCGTTTAACCTGAATTGTAAAAAGATCTGCCTCCATGAGACAGATCTTTTTTTATCGATTTTATTATCTGCAGTTTTATTATCTGTTTAATTCTCTGTTACCAGCGTCATTTTATGTTTGCTATTCATACGTTTGGCAAACAATACCAGCATAATAGCAGCAATGTTGATCCCTAAGGTGATAATAAAAGCCAGGTTATAACTGCCACCGCTTTTTTCAACTGCATAGGCGGCAATTTGTGGACCAATAAAAGCACCAATCGAAAGACCGGTCATCACTACCCCATAATTCATGCTCAAATATTTGATCCCAAAATTATCGGCGGTGATTGATGGGAATAAACCGAACACCCCACCATAGCTGGCGGCGATCAAGCAAATGCCAACCATGAAAAGTGGTAAATCCTTAGTGAAATACAAGGCCACTAAGCCGACACCACTTAAGGCAAACATACCCATCAGGGTATTGTAACGCCCGATTTTATCGGATACCGTTCCCCAGACAACCCGTCCGGTGGCGTTAGCCAGCCCGATAAAACCAACCGCAAAAGCTGCCTGCTCGGGCGATAAACCAACCATCACCTGGCCAATTGGCGAAGCTTGACTAATGATCATTAAACCGGAAATACAACCCAATACCATTAATCCCCAAATCATATAAAAATCTGGTGTTTTTAACATCTCTCGGGTGCTGACATCACCGCTGGTCTGATTTGTCACCGTTGCGGCGGTCTTGCCTTGCGTTTCTACTACTGGTGGAGCGGCAATAAAGATTCCCAATACCAGGATTACTCCGGCAAAGATCAAGCCCAAGGTTTGAAATGCTCCCAAAACTCCCTGGGCGGCAATGAATTGCACCGCCACCGGAGCAAATATCAGTGATCCGGCACCAAAGCCGCCGGCTGTTAAGCCCCCGGCCAAGCCCTTATTGTCGGGAAACCATTTAACCGTATTAGAAACGGTAATCGAGTAAATCAGTCCAATTCCCGATCCCGCAATTAACCCATAAGTAATGTAGATCTGATAAACGGTAGTGATCATACCGCTTAAGTAAAGCCCCAATCCAAACAGTACCCCGCCTAATAAAACGACCACCCGCACGCCGAAACGTTTGACCAGCGGCCCGGCAAAAATCATCGCAATCGGCAATACAAATAAGTTAATCGTAAAAGCCATTGACGCCTGCGATGCTGTCCATCCAAAATCTACCATTAGCGGTTTTGAGAAAACGCTCCAGGCGTAGGCAAAGCCGATGCACAAGTTAATCACAATGCTGACTGCCAAAATTAACCATTTTTTATTGTTGTTCATTTTATTTTCCTCTTCTCTCGTTCTAAGACATTTCGCTTTCTTGCCATTCGCCGATGTTCATAATTGTCGCTTCGGTGAGCCGCTCAATCTCTGCTACGGTTACCGCTGCTGCCAGTTCTTCCAGATACAAACCGTCTTCGGCCACTCGAAAAACTGCCTTATCGGTGATAATCATATCCACTACCGCGGCAGCGGTTAAGGGCAGGGTACACCTTTTTCTTATTTTTGAATTGCCGTGCTTATCAGTATGGGTCATCGCGACAATTACCCGCTTGCAGCCATAAAGCAAATCCATAGCGCCGCCCATTCCGGTCAAAAGCTTGCCGGGAATTTTCCAACTGGCAATGCTACCGGCTTGATCAACCTCCAGTGCCCCAACCACGGTCATATCAATATGGCCACCCCGGATCATCGCAAATGAGGTTGCCACATCAAAAACAGCACCCCCGGGAAGCATCGTAATCGGTTCTGCCCCGGCATTAGCCAAATCCGGATCACTTTCACCCCGTTCTGGTTTTGGGCCAAACATCAATCCGCCGTTTTCGGTCTGGAGAAACACCTCGGTTCCTGCCGGAATATAATTGGCCGATTCGGTAGGTATTCCGATTCCCAAGTTGACATACATCCCGTCTCTAAATTCTTTTGCTATTCTTTTGGCAATATAATCTCTAGACATTTCCGAACCTCCTATAATTTGTTTGTGGCAATCCACAATTCTTCATATACATTCTTTCGTTCTTGATAGCTGTGACCTTTTACAATATAATCCACAAAAATCCCGGGGGTTCCAATATTCTCACAGGCAATCGCGCCAACCTCTACGATTTCGTCAACTTCAACAATAACAATGTCTGCCGCCGTTGCCATCACCGGGCTGGTATTGCTCATGCCTTTGTACTGCAAATTTCCTAAGGGGTCGCAACGATGAGCCTTGATCACCGCGACATCTGCCCGGATCGGCTTAAATAACAAATAGGGCTTGTCGTCGACGATAATCTTCTCTGCCATCTCTTCAACTTCAGTCCCCATTCCGACTGGTGTAACAACGGCTCCCAACCCGGCACCGCCGGCTCGAATCCGCTCCACAAAGGTACCCATCGGGCTAAGTTCCAGTTCCACTTCCTGATTGACTATCTGTTTGATCAAATTGGGATCGGTACCCACATGTGATGTCACATATTTGCTAATCTGCTTGTTTAAAACCAGCTTTCCAATATCCACACCGCCGCCCCGGTAACCGGCACCAATACTGATGACGGTCAGCTCTTTGATTCCGGCTGTCGCAATTTCGTCGATCATTTTTAGTGGAACAGCAGCTCCTAAAAATCCTCCAATCATAACAGAAGATTTATCTCGAATCTTTTTGACGGCTTCTTGCGTCGTAATTTGTACTGCCATTGCACTGACCTCCTTGTAACCAATATTTCCAAATCCTGTTGGGATGGTTCCTAAATTTAACACGAAACAGGTCAATTGAAACGACAATTTTTTAACCGATGACAGGAATTTTTCATACTATTTTTATAGGCTTTAAACTAATCTCAATTAAGTGTGTGTTTGAGATATTAATGTTACTCTTATAACCCGCTTTAAGGTGTCTTTAATCAGACTAAAAACTGTTTTATAAACAGCGACACTCGAGCAATCTATCGATTTATTAAGCATCTTTAAGAATTAACAAGATATAATTCTCTTGATTGTTTTTATGTGTTTATAATTCATCTTTTATGACTAATTTTTACCTATTACCTGCACACATAAGTAAAAAACAAAAAATACTGGATAAAACAGTTAATCTGTTTTATCCAGTATTTTTTCTTTTCGATCTTGTTATTCGTTTTTTAAGGTTAACCTTAATCCGTTTCTTGAAATAAATTCAATCAGACGTGCATCTTATTTTTTAGCATTCTCCTGGTTTTTTCCGGGATCCGATGATAAATCGTTTGGAGTAAAACGATGATGCAAAAACCTGAGACTGCGACGATTAATGACCAGCTTAAAACAATACTACCCAGTACATTCAGGCTAATAATCCCATCAATGCCAATTGCCAGAACAATCACAAAAAGAATCAGATTCGTGGGAATAAAAATAAACTGGCTTTTGTGACGGGTGTGTTTCAAAACAAACCGGAACAGGCTGACATCGAGATAAACCAGGGTAGCAATCGGAAAGGCGTAACTGAGAAACCAATTTGTTTGGCTACCAAGAATCAGGAAAACAGATAAACAGGTAACAACCACTGTAATATAGGCTCCCAGAAAATTGTAGTTCGGCTTCAGATAACCCATCGCAAAAAAAACCATCGCAAAAATACTGAGATCGGCCAACGCAATATATTTAAGCAAGACATGATTCCAGGGATAAACCAGGTAAATCACGCCGATGATTAGCATGATACTTGCGGCAATAATCGAAATTGAAAAAAACGCCTTATTCTTTTTACCCAGATGATCTTCGTCGTAGGTATTGATCGCCTGGGGGTATTTCGGATCCTGGGGATATTTCCCCGCATTGACATCAGGAATAGGAAAGTCGCATAATGGACAACTTTTCATATCATCTTCAACCTCAACACCGCATTTGGGACAATATGCCATCGTACTCACCTCTTATTCGTTTCTATTTTAACCGGAACACCCAGCTGTCTGATTTTTCTAAAAAAGATCTTTTCAATCACCGTTTCGCCGGTCGTTTTTCCAAAACACAAAGCCAACCTGTTGTCATAGCTGACGGTAACCAGCTTTAGCCGACTTTCGGCACTGGGCGGGGGGAAAACTTCAAAGCTCTTGACATAGGGCTTAATCTCTTCCGGAACCGTGACCACTCCCAGATTGGATAATCCGCTGGTATAGCCGCGCTCACCGTAGCGCTTATAGATCACCGGCATCAACAATTTTTTCACCCAAAGGGGAATGATCCTTAAAAAGATCAGCCGTTCATTACGTACATTTCTAGAAATATAGCGATTAATATGCTTCTGATTCATATAGAGACCCATATACCCTTTGATCTGCTCGATAATTTCCTCACGGCTATAATAACCCAAGGCCAGATCAATCTTAGGATTTAAACTGATAAAAAAATTTCTCAAGGTCACTGAGGGAAACATCTTTCTCAAATCGACAGGCACATTGATCGCAATCCGCTGCTTTCGCTTCTTATTCTCGCTGATCGGAAGGGTCATGATATATTCCTGAATACTCTCAAAATAGAGCGCCAGGATAAACTGGGTCAGGGTACAGCCATAACTTTTGGCCAGCGTCAGCAAAGGCGCTACTGGCACAAATCCGGTCAGCAAGAGGTACTCGCCCTTATCAAGGAGTTCAAAAGGAAAATGAAAAACCTTTTTACTGCCTGGCGGGGGCGGTACATTTTCTTTATAGTAAACCTTAAACGAGTCTTCAAACTCTCCCGGATCGACTTCTGCAGAAATGTCCATTGCTTTACCCAGATTTTTGGGAACAATTCCCTTTAATTGTTTAAAATATTCAATGATCAAAGTCTGCAAAAAAGCCAGACCACCACTGCCATCACAGATGCTGTGGTTAAACTCAACATGAACATACTTCTTATAATAAAGCACCCGAAAGGGAAAGGTCTTTCCCTGACGCTGCCGCATCGTCTTACACGGATAATAGGTTTCCTCTTCAGCCTTTGGAATAACCTCAGTGTGCTCGTAATAATACCAGAAAAAACCACGTTTTAAGGTCACCTGAAAATAAGGAAAGCGATGAATAATCAGCTCCAGAGCCTTTTGTAAGGTAACCGGCTCAACCATTTCTGATAATTCCACCGTCATCCGGTAAACCGTTGTCATCCGCGATGATGCAATGGCCGTATAAAGGACTCCGGCATTATCCAGAGAATAAAAGTTCTTCTTCTGATTTTTTTCCTCCATCATCAACCCCCACCTCTGAGAAAGTTTTTCCGGAAGGTCAACAGAAAATCGTCAAACTGATCTTTTTCCACCGCCAGGGTGACGTCAACCGCAACCAAACAACAAACGCCAATGCTCTCCTGACGCTCATCAGACAAGGTCACCTGCCAGCCCTTGCCAGTGTATGTATCTCCAGCAATGGAAAGTGCTTTAGTGGCCAGATATTGATCAAATTGCCACCTGGGAATGCCCCGCATCAATAGTGTCTTAACTGTAAATTGATCAGATTTAATTGGTTCTGCTCCTTTTTGATCTTGATCAGTCATCATCTTACTCATTTCTTAATGTATTCTTTGATCTTTTGCAAAGCTATTCTACCATAGTCGCCTTAAGTAATTGCTGATATTTTTTATTGCTAATTGTTTTATTCTACCAATAGCAGTAAATAATTTTCATCTTTAAATGTTAAACCAGTAAGATTATTACCCTTTAATTACTGACTTTGGCTGACTTTGTTAAAATTTTGGTTAAAATTTTTCTATTTACTTTCTTTATCCCTTTATATAAGATTTAATTAGTAATTTAAACCGTTAATCAGTTGTCAATCGATTATCAGCGCTTTTATTAATACTTTAATATTACCCTTGTAACGAACCCTGTCCCATGTTAAAATACATCCAATTAAATATAACAGAGTAGACAAGATGCGTAAAGTGTTAGAGGATGGGAAGTTGCCTTTAAACGAAATGAACTCATTGCGATATCTTGTTGCTTCCGCTGGACCCCTTAACGACCAATTAAGGGTTGCGGAAGCATTGCTTAAACATTTTGTTTTATTTGAGTAATGCTTTTTTCATTTGGTTTTAGTAAAAACCATTCCGGATCAATATCAAGTTGATTCAGCGATAGGAGAAAAATGATCGATCAAAAAAAAATCCAAGAAGCTGTCACAATGATTTTAGAAGCCATCGGCGAAGACCCTACCCGCGAAGGCCTAGTTGAAACCCCCGCCCGGGTTGCCCGGATGTATGCGGAAATTTTTTCAGGCTTGGGCGAAACTGCCGAAGTTCACCTCGCTAAGACCTTTTCGGTCAAATCCGACGACATTGTCATTGAACGGGATATTCCCTTTTACTCGATGTGTGAACATCACCTGTTACCATTCTACGGCAAGGTTCATATTGCTTATATTCCCAATGGTCGGGTGGCCGGTCTTTCAAAACTTGTGCGAACGGTTGATTTATACTCAAAAAAACCACAGCTTCAAGAAGTGTTAACTACCGATATCGGCGAAGCCATTATGGAGTACCTCCATGCCCACGGGGTTATGGTTATTGTGGAAGCTGAACATCTCTGCATGAACATGCGTGGTGTTAAACGCCCCGGTACCCGAACCGTCACGGCGATGCAAGCCGGCATCTTTAAACATAATAAAGAACTAAAAGACGAAGTACACAAACTATTAAGCATCAAATAGGATGTGCTTAATGGATCCCTTAAAAAATACCAATCTACTATTTAAAAACAAAGACTTTCAAAACCATTTGCAAAAAATAAACGCCTATGAGGTCAACCGGCAGTTTTGCCGTCACACCATTGAGCATTTTTTGTCAGTAGCCCGGATTGCCTCTATAAAGACGCTCGAAGCCGGTTTTAACTACCCGCGGGATCTGATCTATACAACCGCCTTGCTCCACGATATTGGTCGTTTTGTCCAATATCAGGACAACACACCCCATGAAATCGCCTCCCACCAGTTGGCCATTCCATTGCTCGAAAGCCTTGACTATAGCGACGGTCAAAAGACCCTGATCCTTGATGCTATCCGCAATCACCGTAATCCGGAAGCCGAGGGATTTTCTCGAATTATTTATGAAAGTGATAAATTATCCCGGGCATGTTATGCATGCCCGGTTGAACAGGAATGCGATTGGTCACGTGACAAGAAAAACCTGACCATTGTTTATTAAAGGAGTATTCATGCTAATCGGCAATAAAAATTTTGACTTAAACAAACAGATCCTCATTATGGGGATCTTAAACGTTACCCCCGATTCATTTTCTGATGGTGGACAGTTTAATAACCGCGACGCCAGTCTTAAACAGGTCGAAAAAATGATCGCCGACGGCGCCGATCTGATTGATCTCGGTGGTGAATCGACCCGACCCGGTCATACCCAAATCAGTGATGCCGAGGAAATCGACCGAGTCGTTCCAATGATCGAAGCCATCCATCAGCGCTTCGACATTGCTATTTCGATTGACACCTATAAGAGCCTTGTCGGCGAAGCCGCCTTAAAGGCCGGAGCCAATTTAGTCAATGATATCTGGGGCTTCAAGTATGACCCTACTCTCGCCGAGATTACCGCTAAATACCAGGTGCCCTGTATCCTGATGCATAATCGCCATAACCAGAATTACCAGCATCTGATCACCGATATCAAGAGCGATCTCCAAGATTCGATTGATATTGCCCTTAAAGCCGGGATCTCCCGAGACGCGATCATCCTAGATCCTGGGATTGGTTTTGCCAAGGATTATGCCCAGAACATGGAAACGATTTACCACCTCGAAGCCCTGCAGACCTTAGGCTATCCGCTTTTGCTGGGTACCTCCCGCAAAGGCTTTATCGGCCTGACCCTAGATCTGCCTGTGACCGAGCGGGTTGAAGGCACCGTGGCAACCACTGTCATCGGCATCATGAAGGGCGCTTCGATTATTCGGGTTCATGATGTGCTAGAAAACAAACGGGCGGCTCAAATGACTCTCGGCATTCTGAAAGGAGCACCATGGACAAACTCTATATAAAAGATTTTGAAGTTTTTGCCTATCACGGGGTTTTCCCCGAAGAAAAAACACTCGGCCAAAAATTTCTGATTTCAGTGACCCTGACCCTCGATATGCAGGCCGCCGCCCTGACAGGCGACCTGACAAAATCGGTTCACTATGGCGAATTATGCCATGCGCTAGAAGACGAATTTAAAAAAGAAAGCTATGACCTCATCGAAACTGCCGGCGAAATGCTGGCCACCTATGTTTTAAAACACTATCCGATGGTGAAACATGTCAGTATTACCATTAAAAAACCCTGGGCTCCGATTTTAAAATCGATGGATACTGTCGCCATTGAAATTAATCGCGGCTGGCATGAGGCTTTTATTGGATTGGGCACCAATATGGGTGACCGCAACCAGAATTTAAGCGAGGCGATCACGTCCATTAAAAACACCGCTGGCATTGAAGCCCTGAGTCAATCCACCATCATCGAAACTGAACCCTGGGGCTACACGGATCAGGATGCTTTTCTCAACTGTGTGTTAAAGATTAGAACCACCCTTCCCCCTCGCGCCCTGATGAACCTGCTGCTTGACATCGAACAGGGACTTAAGCGGGAGCGGACGATCCACTGGGGTCCGCGAACCATCGATTTAGATATTTTATTCTACGACAACCTGGTGACCGATGATCCGGATGTGATCATACCCCATCCGCGCATCCAGGATCGTGCTTTTGTAATGGAATCGATGGCCGAAATTGCCCCCTACCTTGTCCATCCGCTGCTCAATAAACGGATGTTTGAAATTTTGGCGAGTTTAAAAAAAGCGCACTAAAAAACCCATAAAAAAGAGACTTCTTGAAATTCAATTTCTAAAAGTCTCTTTTTTAATTCATTTATCAGACATTTTTTCTTAAATCATGCTATCCAAAATAAATCGCATATGCGGTTCGACTGGGGCTGGTAAGGCCCGTCTCAGTGACCGTAACACCAATCTCATCTTCGACATTTTCAAACAGATCAAAGATCTTCTTGCCAGATTCAAGTCGAAACCCATCTTCACCAGGATAGATAGAATCCTTTATCTCAACACCGTATCGATTTCTAATATCGCGAATCAACGCTTCTCTGGCAAATTCACAGGCAAAATTACAAAGCTCCATGATAATGTATTGATCCAGAACATTTTCTCGGGAAAAGCAATAGTTTTCGATTTCTGAACCTGCCGTGACAATATTGGGAAAGACATAGGTTGCCTTAGATATTTTTTCAACACCAACTTCACTTTCAAAAAGAACGCCATCCAGGGCAAAGTGAGTAGCATCAATGATTTTCGCTTCGGAAACCCGATATAAAACCTTCGGCTTGGGAATATTTCTTGCTGTTTCGAGAATCCGCTCAATGGGCAGTGCCCGTTTTGATTCTTTTTTAATGCGAATATGTTCATAAAATGCGACTTCGTTCAAGAAAAACCCCAGGTTAGTCATTGTTATGCTGCTCATCTTCACATGCTCACTCTTTCTAATAAGCTCTGGCGAAGTAAGCCATTTTTTCAGCTGGCTTGCCACAACATACGCATTTGCCTTGGTATAATACTTCTTGTTCATCATCAAATGGAACGCAACGGATCGACGCCCCAGTATCTTCCTTAATCTTATCTTCACAACTGCGCTCACCACACCACATCGCTTTGACAAATCCCGGATTCTCTTTCAAATTCTTGTCAAATTGATCCATATTTTCCGCCGTTGAGGTTTTTTCTTCGCGCATTTTTAAGGCCTTATTAAACAGGTTTGCCTGGATTTCTTCGAGTAAATCAGCGACTGTCTGGGAAATATTGTCGAGGCTGACCGAAATTTTTTCGCCGGTGTCTCGTCGAGCCAGCACGCATTGACCATTTTCGATGTCACGGGGGCCAATTTCCAGGCGAATTGGAACGCCCTTCATTTCCCATTGATTAAACTTCCAGCCTGGTGAATAGCCATCAATATCATCGACCTTTACTCTAAAGTCTTTTCCCAAGCTTTTACTGATTTCCCAGGCTTTATCGAGCACCCCTTCTTTATGTTGAGCAACTGGAATAACAACCACCTGGATTGGTGCAATTTTGGGTGGCAAGACCAAGCCATTGTCGTCACCGTGAACCATAATGATGCCCCCGATTAACCGGGTTGATACTCCCCAGGAGGTATGATAGGGAAAGGACTGCTCATTGTTACGGTCTAAATAGGTTATCTCAAAGGCTTTGGTAAAGTGTTGACCTAAATTATGGGAGGTCCCCGATTGGAGCGCCTGACCGTCATGCATCAGTGCTTCCATGGTATAGGTCGCATCAGCACCGGCAAATTTCTCTTTGTCACTTTTTTTCCCCACCACCATTGGCATGGCCAGGTGGCTTTCAGCTATTTCCCGGTAGATTCCCAGCATCTTCATGGTTTCTTCCTGGGCTTCTTCAGGGGTTTCGTGGAGGGTATGACCTTCCTGCCATAAGAACTCCGAGGTTCTCAAAAATGGCCGGGTGGTTTTTTCCCAGCGGACTACCGAACACCATTGGTTATACAAATACGGTAATTGCCGATAGGAATTCAGCCACTTTGAGTACATACTGCAAATGATCGTTTCTGAGGTCGGACGAACCGCCAGTCGTTCGGCCAGTTCTTTACCGCCGCCATGGGTTACCCAAGCAACTTCTGGGGCAAACCCTTCGACATGTTCGGCTTCTTTGGTTAAGAGGCTTTCTGGAATGAGTAGCGGAAAATACATGTTTTCATGACCGGTTTCTTTGAACCGTTTATCATAGGCGCTCTGGATCAACTCCCAAATGGCGTAGCCGTAGGGTCTGATAACCATAAAACCCTTTACCGGAGAATAATCCACCAACTCAGTTTTGGATATGACATCCGTGTACCATTGGGGAAAATCGACCGCCATCGGGGTGATTTCTTTTACTTGGTTTGTCTGTTTTTTTGCCATCGTTTTTCTTTCTCAGACCTCGTCTGTTAAACAAAAAAATCACCTGCGCAAGCAAGTGATTTTTAGTGGTTATCGAGTAATTATTTTACTTCGACGCTTCCGCCAACTTCTTCAATTTTAGCTTTAATATCATCAGCCTCTTCTTTAGTAGCAGCTTCTTTGACTGGTTTTGGAGCTTCATCAACTAATGCTTTTGCTTCTTTTAAGCCTAAGCCTGTTAATTCACGAACAACTTTGATCACTTTGATTTTTTGATCGCCAGCAGCAGTTAAAATTACATCGAACTCAGTTTGTTCTTCTGCTTCTTCAGCAGCACCGCCACCAGCAGCTGGAGCAGCCATCATTGCCATTGGAGCAGCAGCACTTACGCCGAATTCTTCTTCTAATGCTTTAACCAGTTCAGATAATTCTAATACGGTCAAACCTTTTACGTCTTCAATTAATTGTGTTACTTTTTCACTTGCCATTTTTATAAAACCTCCAAATATTCTTTCTATAATTTAATTTGTCTTTCGAATTATGCTTGTTTTTGTTCTGCAATCGCGTTTAATGCGACAACCAACCCACGCATGTTTCCGTTAAGTACGTTAACAAATCCTGAAATTGGTGCGTTTAAGCCGCCAAGAACTTTGGCAACCAATACTTCCCGTGGTGGTAATTCTGCAAGATCCAAAACGCCTTGAACGTCTAAAACCTTACCATCTACCATACCCGCTTTAATTTCTAAAGCCTTATGTTTTTTTGCAAATTCGCTGAGTAGTTTTGCTGGAGCAACGGGATCTGAATCACAGAATGCAATGGCTGTCGGTCCGACTAAAACGTCAAGCAAACCTTCAAAACCAGTTTCTTTGGCAGCAAACCGCATCATTGAGTTTTTATATACTTTGTAGTCGATACCTGCAGCCCGAGCCTGAGCACGCAAATCAGTCACTTCTTCAACATTCAAACCACGATAGTCGACGAGAACCGCTGTTTGGGCATTACGAAGTTTTTCGGCAATTTCTTGTACAATTACTTGTTTTACTTCAATCTTTGGCATATATTATCTGCACCTCCTTTTAAAAATCGTATCAAAAAAGCTCACTCCACAGCGTGAAGAGAGCTTTATTATTTAATAAATAAGCTTTTTTCTCTTCAACCTCGGTAGGATTTACAAACCTACTGTCTATGGATGAATGATGTTCTTTGACAACGAAGCTATTGTATCATTTGTCATTTTCTATGTCAAGTCGTTTCAAAGTTTATTTAAAGTAATAAACTTCTAGATTTTACCTGTGTTGACTTTAACTCCAGGGCTCATGGTACTTGCCAGAGTAATACTTCTAAAGTATTGACCCTTAGAAGCAGCTGGTTTTGCTTTTTTTACAGTTTCCAATAATACCATCATGTTTTCTTTTAAGGCTTCTTCGGTGAAAGATGCCTTGCCGATAATCACATGAATAATATTGGTTTTGTCCAAACGATACTCAACCTTACCGGCCTTGGTATCCGCAACAGCTTTGGCAATATCCATCGTTACAGTCCCCGATTTTGGATTTGGCATTAAACCTTTAGGTCCTAAGACACGACCTAAACGACCAACCTTACCCATCATATCTGGAGTAGCAATCATTACATCAAAATCAAACCAGTTTTCTTTTTGAATTTTATCGATAATATCGTCTTCACCAAAGAAATCTGCACCAGCTTCTTCAGCTTCTTTCAATTTATCACCTTTAGCGATAACAAGAACCTTAACTGTTTTCCCTGTACCATGTGGC
>JAHIQT010000019.1 GCA_018903255.1 Bacillota bacterium
CTATCAGGTATCCGATGCGCTTTCAGCTGGAGCATGTTTAAAAGAAATTGTCCGGCCCCAGGATATCATTCTGATTAAAGCATCCCGGGGAATCGGTTTGGAACGGGTGATTGATTTTATTAAGGAAGGCGGTCGCTAATGGAAATGACAGTTTTACAAACTGGGCTGATCAGTCTGCTGATTTCCTTTTTCGTTGTTTATTTTGTGACGCCGCGATTTATTCCGATGCTCAAACGGCTAAAATTTGGTCAGGCGATCAGAGAAGAAGGCCCCCAAAGCCATTTGGAGAAGTCAGGAACCCCAACGATGGGTGGACTGGTGATTCAATTGGGGGTATTGATGGCGGTGATGCTCTTGTCAGCGCTGATTGGAAAATGGGACTTTTTCCCGATTCTGGTGATGCTTTATTTTGGAGCGGTAGGCTTTATTGATGACTATATCAAGGTGGCCAAAAAACATAATCTGGGTCTGCGAGCCTGGCAGAAAATGGTACTTCAATGTATTGGGGCATTGGCGATTGCCCTCTATGCTTATTATTCACCGGCGATTGGCTCGGAACTGATCGTGCCTTTGATGAACCGGACGGTTGATTTTGGGATCTGGTATCTGCCATTTACTGTTATCGCAGTGGTAGGCATTGTCAATGCGGTTAATTTAACGGATGGACTCGATGGATTGGCATCCGGAGTAACCCTAATTGTTGCGATTTTCTTTTTTGTCGGTTCGCTGATCCTGCCCCAGGCCAATACCAGTATTTTTATTGGTGCCATTATTGGCGGATGTTTGGGTTTTTTAAGGCATAATTCAAATCCAGCTGATATCTTTATGGGAGACACCGGCTCGATGGCCTTGGGCGGAGCGGTTGTGGTGATGGCGATTATCACCCAGTTGCAGCTTTTTTTACTGATCGCCGGAGCCTTATTTGTTATCGAAGCCTTATCGGTTGTGATTCAGGTGGGCTACTTTAAATCGACCGGGGGCAAGCGCTTTTTTAAGATGGCTCCGATTCATCATCATTTTGAATTATCTGGCTGGAGCGAAACCCGGGTTGTCACGGTTTTCTGGGTCGCCACCGCCATTTTTGTAACCATTGCATTTATTTGTTTAGGATAGGAGAAACGCATCATGATAAAAAGGACTCTGGTGATCGGAGCAGCCCGAAGTGGGGTTGCTGTCACAGAACTATTACTAAGCCATGGTGAAGCCGTGGTATTAACGGATACCCGCTCATCGGGGATTATTTTAAAAGAGTTTCCCCAGATTCTGGATTTTGAAAAAAAACCGGAGTTTGAATCGATTTTTGGGATTCAGCCAAGTGCGGAGGTCTTAGTTGAGATTGATGAAGTGGTCGTAAGCCCGGGGGTGCCATTGATTATCCCGATAATTAAAGCCGCCTACGAACAGGGTATTCCTGTCACCGGAGAGGTTGAAGCGGCCTATCGATTGACACGAACCCCTTTTATAGCGATTACCGGAACCAATGGGAAAACTACCACCACCACCCTGCTGGGGGAAATATTTAAAGCCTCAGGCCGAGGCACCCATGTGGTCGGGAACATTGGCGATCCGATTGCTAATTATGTCGACAGCGCTAACGCAGATGACGTTTTTGTGACAGAAATTAGCAGTTTCCAATTGGAGACAATTGATACCTTTCGACCTCAGGCGGCGGCGATTCTCAATCTGACGCCCGACCACCTGGATCGTCACCTGAGCATGGAAAATTATGTCAGCGCCAAAGGCCGGATATTTGAAAATCAAGGAAATGAAGACCTGCTGGTATTAAACGGCGATGACCCATTAGTCAGCGAGTTGGGCACAAAGGCGAATTCAAGGAAAGCGTTTTTTAGTTATCAGAAAACCGTCGATTATGGTGCCTGGTGTCTAAATCGCGAGATCTATATTAATGATGGCAAAGAAGCGATGTTTGTCTGTCGGGAAGACGAACTGGGTATTATTGGCCCTCATAATACCATGAATGCGTTGGCCGCCCTGACCCTGGCTTATTTTTCAGGAGTTGCGCTGGAAGTTATTGTTGAGGTGCTTAAAACTTTTAAAGGAGTGGAACACCGCCTCGAAATGGTCGGTTGTTTTGCTGGGGTGACCTATATTAACGACTCTAAAGGAACAAATACCAATGCAACCATTACGGCTCTTAATGCGGTGACAGAACCGATTATTCTGCTGGCTGGGGGCTATGATAAAAAGGAAGATTATTCCGAACTGATGGAGCTGGTCGCAAAGCGGGTCAAGCGACTAATTGTTTTAGGAGTGACTGCGGATGATCTGATCAAGGCCGCAGCGATCAAGGGCTTTACCGCTGTCACTAAGGTTGATAATTACGAGGAAGCGGTCGCCTGTGCCAAAGCAGCGGCAGATTCTGGCGATACAGTCTTGTTATCACCGGCCTGTGCAAGCTGGGATATGTTTGATAATTATGAGATCCGAGGTCGGGTTTTTAAGCGATTGGTGACCGAAAATCAATAAGAATTCGAGGAGTGAACCATGAAAAATGGAAAAATAGATCGACCTTTTTTGATTGCCCTGATGCTCTTAGCAGGCATTGGGGTGATCATGGTATTTAGTGCCAGCATGTACGCATCTACCATTAGTGGGGAAAAAGGTTACGCTTTGTTTTTGAAACAATTGGCATTTGTTATTTTAGGCGTGACAGTAATGGGCATCATGAGCAAGATTGATTACCGGATTTATAAAAAATACTATCTTGTCGGCATTGTGATTTCTATTTTTCTTTTGATCATCGTTTTAATTCCGGGAATTGGATTAAAGGTAAATGATGCGAGGCGATGGATTGACTTAAGAGTAACTACTTTTCAACCCTCAGAATTGGCCAAGGTAGCGGTGATTCTTTATTTTAGCACCATCATTTCGCGAAAACCTGGGATTATCAAAGAAAACCTGCCGTTTTTATTAAACTGTATGTTGCCACTGGGAATTATTTGCGGACTGACCGCTATTGAGCCTTCGCTAAGTGCGGCTATGGCGATTGCCCTGGCAGCTTGCGGGGTGCTTTATTTTGGTGGCATTAAGTTCAAGCTCTTTTATCCCTATCTGGGGTTTGGGGTACTGGCGGTGGCTGGTTTAATGATCGCCGAACCATGGCGATTGGATCGCTTTAATGTTTTTTTAGGTAAAGGTGGTTATGATTACCAGATATCGCAGTCGCTCTTAGCTATTGGCACCGGGGGGATCTTTGGTAGAGGACTGGGTAATGGAAAACAAAAATATTTATTTTTGCCGGAGTTACAAAATGACTTTATCTTTGCTAATATTGCCGAAGAATTTGGCTTCGTTGGCTGTTTGCTTGTTTTAGGTCTATTTGCCTATGTAATCTGGCGGGGCTTTCAAATCGCCCAGAAATCTCAGGATACCTTTGCCTACTTGTATACGAGCGGCGTGATGCTGTTGCTGGCCTTTCAGGTATTAGTGAATATCGGTGTTGCAACGGCAACTATCCCAGTAACCGGGATGGCCTTGCCCTTTATCAGCGCTGGCGGCTCCTCGATGGTGATCCTGTTTGCGATGATGGGTCCGATTTTAAATATCTCCCGAAATGTTGACCTCGGCAAGAAAATGGAGTCGAGCAAAATGCCGGCACTTAGCAAGAAAAAGATTGTGAGGTAGTTCGTGAAAATACTCATTGCAGCAGGTGGAACCGGGGGTCATATCTATCCGGGACTGGCGATTGCTGAAAAAATAAAGAATAAAAATCCCGGAGCTGAAATTGTTTTTATTGGATCGATGGTAGGGATGGAAAAAAACATTATCCCCCAGTATGGCTATCCGATTGAGTATATCCGGGTCAGGGGATTTGAGCGCAAGGCCTCATGGGAAACTCTGCTAGCGATTAAGGGAATCTTTGACGGACTTAACGATGCCAAAAAAATAATTAAAAAACATCAGCCGGATCTGGTTATTGGCACTGGCGGTTTTACCGCCGGACCGCTGCTCTTAATTGCCAGCCGACGAAAAATAAAAACGATCATCCATGAACAGAATGCCTATCCCGGCAAAACAAATCTGATGTTGGGAAGTCGGGTCGATCGGATTGCGATTAGTTTTAAAGAGGCCGAAAAGTATTTTCCCAAGGAACGAACCTTTTTGGCCGGAAACCCGGTGCGGGCAGACTATCATCAGATTGACCGAAGTGAATTAAGAAATAATTTGAACCTTTCAGATTCGCAAAAAATGATTTTGATTATGGGGGGGAGTCAGGGTGCGGGTTCGATCAATCATAGCGCCCTATCACTGATCGCATCCTATAAAGATCGAGACGATCGGGTTATTTACCATTTAACCGGCAAAGACCAATATCAGTCGATTAAAAAAGAAGTTGAAAACCTGGGGCTCTCACCATCGGGCCATGTTTTTGTGGAAGCTTACAGCAATGAGGTACACCGTCTTTTAGGGGCAGCCGATCTGGTGATCAGCCGCTCTGGAGCGATGTCAGTGGCCGAAATCCAGGCGGTTGGGGTGCCATCAATTCTAGTGCCCTATCCGATGGCAGCCGGCAATCACCAGGAATTCAATGCCCGGGTGATAACCGATCCGGGTGGGGGGGTTCTCATCAAAGACAAAGAACTGACTGGGGCACGGCTGATTCAAACCGTTGAATCACTATTGGAAGACGAAAAAAAATGCCGGATGATGAGTCAGGTAACAAAAAAACAAAGCATTATTAATGCCGGCGATCGGATTTATGATGAAATAAATAAGTTGATGGAGAATTGATGAAACGATCGAAGAAGAAAAACCCCATCGAGAAAAAAATAAAAAAACCGCAAAACCTGGTGCCAACAAAACAGGAACTCCGGGAACAACGGCGGCGGCAGCGAAAAGCGAATAAGCGCAAACGTATTATGAAAGCTTTGATTAGCACCTTGATTGTGCTTGGAATATGCGGTGTCGTCGGCTTCGGTGTTTACCAGGCCGTTAATTTGGGTATCTTTAATGTAGCCGAAATTGAGGTAATTGGAAACGAAATTGTTGATACGGAGACCGTTATTGAGGCATCGGGAATCAACGTTGGGGAAAGCATTTTTTTGATTGATATCAATCAGGCAAATTATAACATTAATGCCTTGATGAATCTTGATGAGTTGGAAATCTCCAAGATCATGCCAAGTAAAATTCTCATCCGAATGATCGAATCGGTACCAATTTGTGCGGTGAATTATGACAACAAGGTCTATTATATTACAGAAGATAAAAAACTGATTGAAGACGGAGAGTACCTAAGAAAAACAGATATCCCGCTTATCTTTGGCAGTGACGCTGTTACCATTACAGAAATTGGCAAAGAAGTGGTGGTTGAACCCTATTGGCGTTTTGACACAATTATGAATATTCTCAGAGATTTGAAAAATGATAACAATCTGGAAAAGATATCCGAGGTACGGATGACAGAAGTGAATACCTATGAAATTGTCACAAAGAATGGGACGATTTTTATCCTCTGGGATTATGATAATTATATCGACAACAAGGCATATATCCAAAATAACCTGGACAAAAATACCAGTAATATGATTATTAACCTGGCGGTGGGAACAAAGCCAGTTATTAAACCGCGATAAACGATCGGCAATTATTTGAGATCAATCGAATATTTTGTCTGAGTATAAAATAATAAGAGTTATTTTACTTAATTTATTATTCAATAGTTGAAAAATTTGTAAATAAAGGTTAATATAAAGGGGTGAACATTTCTTTATCCATAAATAATGGGAAGAAGTGTTATTATCGATGAAAAAACAACTGAAATTGATCTAATGTTCAGGAAAAAAGATACAAAATCATTATTTAAGAACCAGAAAGCTGTTTAGTAAGAGGAGGAATAAAAGTGTTTGAATTAGATGGGAATTACGATAATTTTGCAAAAATTCGGGTAATCGGTGTCGGTGGTGGCGGAAATAATGCCATTAATCGAATGATTGAAGCAGGAATGAAGGGTGTCGATTTTATTGCTATCAATACCGATAAACAAGCTCTTGCCCTGGCTTTATCTGAAAAAAAGCTTCAAATTGGGGAAAAGATCACCCAGGGACTTGGTTCTGGGGGGAATCCCGAGATCGGTCAAAAAGCGGCCGAAGAAAGCAAAGATGCCATTGCTGATATGATCAAAGACACCGATCTCTTGTTTTTAACAGCCGGTATGGGCGGTGGAACCGGTTCTGGAGCTGCACCGATTATTGCAAAAATCGCCAAAGACATGGGAATTTTAACCATTGGTGTGGTCACTAAACCGTTCTCTTTTGAAGGCCGGGTACGGATGCGTAATGCCCAGATTGCCAGTGAGTTTTTACAGGAAAACGTTGACTCGTTGGTTACCATCCCCAATGACCGACTGCTAAGAATGGCTGATAAATCAACTTCTCTGAAAGATGCCTTCAAGTTGGCTGATGATGTGTTACTCCAGGGTGTAAAAAGTATCTCGGATCTGATCGCGATGCCAGGACTGATCAGCCTTGACTTTGCCGATGTCAAAACGATTATGAAAGACACCGGGCTGGCTCATATGGGTGTTGGTCGTGCAACGGGTGATAATCGTGCCGAAGAAGCCGCTAAACAGGCGATTCTCAGTCCCTTGCTGGAAACTCAGATTGATGGGGCAACAGGGGTTCTGCTTAATATTACAGCAGGTGAAGATCTGTCCTTATTTGAAGTCGATAAGGCCGCCAGCATTGCCAGAGAAGCTTCTGATCCAGATGCCAACGTTATTTTTGGTGCAACCATTGATGAGTCGCTAGGGGACGAAATCAAAATTACCGTTATCGCCACTGGTTTTTTATCGGGGGGCGAAAAAGAAAAGAAAGCCGTTATTAAAAAAGTTGTCAAAAGCGCCAGTGATTCGGTTGGTGAATTTTCTATTCCAGATTTCCTAACTCAGGAATAATACCGATGAAGTGTCCGTATTGTGCATTCGATGACAGCAAGGTAGTCGATTCGCGGCCATCTGAAGAAGGGACAATGATCCGCAGACGCAGGGAGTGTAACAAGTGCAATAAACGCTTTACGACCTACGAACGGGTCGAGAATATCCCCCTGATTGTTGTTAAAAAAGGCGGTCAACGAACAGCCTTTGACAAAAACAAAATATTCAATGGGATGATCAAAGCCTGTGAAAAACGTCCGGTTCCGATTGACGCGATAAAAATCGTAGTGGATGATCTGGAACGGAGTCTATACCAGGGTGAAATGAAAGAAATACCCTCTTCGTTGATTGGCGAACAGGTGATGGTGGCTTTAAAAACCATGGATCAGGTCGCCTATGTCCGCTTTGCTTCAGTCTATCGACAATTCAAAGATGTCGCTTCGTTTATGGATGAGTTGGAACGATTGATTTCTGAAAAGCAGGCCGAGGTTCCTCATGAAACAGTTTGAAAAAACGGTCAAAAGCGAAGTGCTCTATGATGGCCGGATTGTCAAGTTACGGATCGATGATGTTAAGCTTCCAGACGGCAGTTTTTCCAAACGAGAAATTGTCGAGCATCAGGGAGCGGTCGCCGTTTTAACTGTCAAAGATGGACAAATGATCTTTGTCAAGCAATACCGGATTGCCAGTCAGCAGCTGCTAACTGAAATCCCTGCCGGCTTGTTAGAAATTGGAGAAGATCCAATCGATGCAGCGATCAGGGAGTGTCGTGAAGAAATCGGCTATCGTCCGACTAATCTGTTTAAATTGGGAGATTTTATTCCTACCCCGGGTTATTGTTCAGAGAAAATTTCTCTTTTTTGTGCCACCGAATTAATTTGGGACCCCCTCGAGGAAGATCCGGATGAGTTTATCCGAGTTGTAAAAATACCAGTACGGACAGCCCGAACCCTGTTTATTAATGGCCAATTCATTGATGGTAAAACGGTTGCAGCGCTGGGGTATTATTTTTCTATTGCTGCAAGAAGATTGATAGCAGAATAATAATAATGTTCAATGAGGATAGGTGGTTTATTTCAATGTAGAGGTCAGCATTAGAATAAATCATCTATTTTATATTATCTATCGAGTGTGATCTGTTTAATACAGAAAACCACAAAGAAAAGAGTTGGCTGAAGTTAGCGGCCGATTAAAAAATAATTTTGGCTCTGACAAAATCAGATCTACAACGCGAATAATGAGGTAAAGAGAAATGTTTAATTTTACACCGGACTATTTTTTTAATTTAATACTGAGCCTGCCGGGAATACTGATTGCGATCAGTTTTCACGAAATGGCCCATGGTTATGCCGCTGATTCAATGGGTGACCCGACCCCTAAAAATGCTGGCCGTTTAACCTTAAATCCAATTAAACACATTGATCCATTGGGCTTTATTTCGATGCTATTATTTCGGTTTGGCTGGGCTAAGCCGGTGCCGGTTAATCCCGGAAATTTTAAAGATCGTAAAAAGGGGATGATTGTGGTATCGCTGGCTGGAGTGCTCACCAATCTGTTGTTGGCTTTTTTGGGCATGGCAGCTTATCTGGCCGTGGTTCCCCTGAATAATGACTTGTTGCTGACGCTTTTACAGTATGTTTATATCTATAATATTATGTTTGCCGTCTTCAATATTATTCCGATTCCGCCGCTGGATGGATCTCAGATACTGGCCTTGTTTTTGCCGCCGAAGGCGCTGATGACCTACTATAAATATCAGCGTTACGGCATGATTGCGATTTTTGTTTTGGCCTTTACCGGTTTATTGGGAATGATTATCAACCCGGCAATTAATGCAATTGTGAATTTATATTCAGCGATACTTTTGCCAATTTTTAATCTGATCTGGTCCTAGCTTATGGCCTATGCAGTCAGTCTGGATGGCTATCAAGGACCGCTGGATCTGCTGATTAATCTGATCCAGAAAAACAAGATCGATATTTGCGATATTCCGATTGCCAGTATCACCAATCAATATTTATTACAGATCCGCAGCTGGCAGGATATGGATATGGATGTGGCCAGTGAATTTGTGGTCATGGCCGCCCGGTTGCTGGAAATTAAGGCCAAAGCCTTGCTGCCTAAAAGCGATGATGAACAGGAAGACGCCGAAGATCTCAAGGCAAAACTGGTTCGTCAACTGGTTGAGTATAAGATCTTTAAAGAGATCAGCCGGTATTTTCAAATACGGGAACAGGTTGAGCTTAGTACGGTTTATCGAGATCCGGAGTATATCCCCCAGAATATCGAAGAAGTTCCCCTGGTCATCGACCCCAATACTCTTGAACAATGTTTTAAACGGCTGTTGTTTCAGAAGGAGGAAGAATTAGAGGCGATCGCTCCGCCGCAGAAGATTATCCGTGAATTATTCAACATCGAAGAAAAAATTGCTGAAATAACGGATGTTCTAATTCAAGCCGGAGCCGCCGGAGTCAGTTTTTCTGAGCTGCTGCATCCGGAGATATCCCGAGAAGAGGTAGTAGTAACCCTATTGGCGCTACTGGAAATGGTTAAAATCAGCGGTTTACGGCTGCTTCAAAATCGGGTCTTTATTGATTTTCAGATTCACAGGGAGGTAGAAAACGATGAATAGTGATGAACTGGCAGGGATTATCGAAGGCATCCTTTTTGCCGTAGGAGATGGGGTTTCGATCACCGAACTGTGCCGATGTCTAGACAAATCGGTATCGGAGGTGCAGTTTGCCATGGAAATACTCAAACAGGATTATCAATCTAAAGCAAGAGGTATCCGATTGGTTCAGATCAAGGATTCGTATCAGCTTTCTACAAAACCCGACTATTACGGGTATATTAAAGAAATTACCAGGCATCAGGAAAAAACCGGGCTGTCGCGGGCAGCTCTCGAAACCCTGGCGATTATTGCCTATCGTCAACCGGTTACCCGGCTGGCCGTCGATGAACTCAGAGGGGTTAGCTCCAGCAGTGCGATTCAGCGCTTGCTGGATCGCGGGCTGATCTGCGACGGCGGTCGTCTGGAAGCCCCAGGTCGGCCGATTCTTTATAAAACAACCAATGCCTTTCTCAAAGCGATGGGCTTTACCAGCCTTAAGGAAATTCCAGAATTTGAGATTTTTTCTCAGGGCAAACAGGAAAGTTTTAATCTGGAGTTGCTTAATAATGAATCACAGAATAAAGCGCCAGCCAGTCAAGACTTGCTGGCCGAGATGCTAAAAAAAACCATCGGTGAGGCCGAAATTTTGGAGGCAGCCCAGTGAGAATTCAGAAATATATGGCCCAGTGTGGGATCGCTTCGCGGCGAAAATCTGAACAACTAATCCAAAAAGGAGTGGTTCAAGTTAATGGCGTTACCATTTACGAACCCGGTTTTCCGGTTGATCCGGAAAAGGATCAAATTATCGTTTCGGGAAAAAGATTAAGCGAAGCTATAAAAATATATATCATGGTTAATAAACCCAAAGGGGTTCTATCAACTTCTGAAGATACCCATGGTCGTCAGCGGGTGCTCGATCTGGTGCCGATCAAAGAGCGGCTTTATACCGTTGGACGATTGGATATGGACACTGAAGGGCTGCTGCTACTGACAAATGACGGCGACCTGACCTTCGCTCTGACTCACCCCAGCCATGAGTTTGGCAAGACCTATCTGGGTCTGGTTAAAGGTCGCCCCGATAAAAACAGTCTGGAGTCCTTCCGCGATGGCATTGAAATAGAGGATTATCGTACCGCACCGGCGACGATTAAGATTTTGAAAATAGATCACGATACCAGTCTGTTGGAAATGCGGATTCACGAAGGCAGAAAAAGACAGATCCGCAAAATGTGTGCCGCCATCGGCCATCCGATTATTGATTTGAAACGGGTAGCAATGGGTGATCTAAGCTTGGGAAATTTGAAACCCGGAGAATGGCGATATTTAAATCACGATGAAATTACTTATTTAAAAGGAGAAAAATAATGGTAAAAATAGGATTTCCAAAAGCGTTTAGTCAGATTCAGGCATTATTTCCCGAAAAAGAAAAAGAACGGGATTTGTATATCGTGGCCGAAAATACTGTAAATTCAGAAATTTTGGGAGCAGTTCGCTTTTTATATAAAGCAGAACAGGTTAATATTTACGAGATGATCATGACCATGAAGGGCGATCAGGCGATGGCTGTTTTCGACGGAATTATCAGAACCCTGCTATATAAAATGGCCGAAGATGGCTGTACATCATTATCAGTAAAGGGAGCCAGCGGCGAATTTGCAGCCTATTTCAAAGAGCATGAATTTACTGAGGAAGGCGATACCTTGATTCATAAAGCCTTTATCGGAGAGTTTTTTAAGCCCTGTGCAGGCTGTAGTGAATAATAAACCATTGCGGGTTATCGATCTGGCTCAGGAATTTTTGAGACCGATCATTAATTCTGGCGATATTGTCGTCGATGCTACCGCCGGAACGGGTCAGGATACCCTCTTTCTCTGCCAATGTGTGGGAGCAAGTGGTCAGGTTTTTGCCTTTGATATTCAGGCGGTGGCTTTACAGCAAACCAATGACCTTTTGGAAAAAAGCGGGTATGCCGACCAGGTCACCCTGATTCATCAAAGTCACGCGGATATCGTGCCGGCATTGCAGGCAGTTGCTGTCAGGAAACACTCGGTCAAGGCGATTATGTTTAACCTTGGTTATTTACCTAATGGTGATCAGACCATTATCACCCAGGTAGAAACGACCCTGGCGGCCTTAAATGGGGCATTGTCCTTATTAGCCGCGGGTGGATTAATAACCATTTGCCTTTACCCGGGTCATCTCGGCGGAAAAACAGAATCCCAGGCTGTGATCAGCTGGTGTGAGGCTTTGAAAGCACCATTTGTGGCGCATCATTTTCGCACCTTAAATCGAGAATCGCCACCTACATTGGTTATCATCGAGAGCATGAGGTAGATATGAAAGACATTTCATGTATAAAAGAAAGCCGGGATTTTTTTTCGGCAATCAAAAAGTGTTATCCCAAATTGAGTAAATCTCATAAACTGATTGCTGACTTTATGTTGAGTCATTATGAAAGTGTTGCTGAAATGTCGGCGGTAACGGTAGCAAAAAGTGTTGGCGTCAGCGAGGCAACCGTGGTTCGCTTTTCGGTCACCCTCGGGTTTGAAGGTTATCCGGAATTTCGACGGGCAGTAAAAGATGAAATTAACAGCAAGTTAACAACGATTGAGCGAATTGACATGACCTTAAGAAATGAACAAAAAGAAAAGGCGCTCCAGGATACCGTTCATAATGTTTTAAAATCAGATCTCTCAAATATCAATGCGACCTTCGAGGAATTTGACTATGAGATTTTCAAATCTTGTATTGACTTGATTTTAGATGCGCGCAAGATTATTATTATCGGCTTTCGAACCACGACCTTGTTAACTGAACATCTGGGTTATTATCTTAATCTGATTCTCGATAACGTCCGGGTGGTTAATTATGGGGTATCCGATATTTATGAGCATCTCATCCGGGTCAATGAAGAAGATGTGGTGATCGCCATCAGTTTTCCCCGTTATGCCCAAAAAACCTTTGAAGCGCTTGAGTTTCTTAAAAATAAAGGGGTAAAAATCATTACAATCTCGGATAGTGAAAATGCGCCGATCAATGTTTTTACTGAGCATCGACTGATTGCTAAAAGCAATGTTTACTCCTTTGTTGATTCATTAGTGGCTCCCCTTTCACTGATCAATGCGCTGGTAATTTCGGTCGGACTGAGAAATATCGGAAAAACCAAAGAGACCTTTAATGAACTTGAAGAAATCTGGCGCGAACATTATATTTATACCGGCGATGAAGTGGAAAATTAGTTCATGAAAGGACGAAAGCATAATCAATGAGTAGAATAGCAGTTATTGGAGGTGGCCCCGGCGGCATGATGGCGGCGGTGGCGGCAGGAGAAAAAGGGCATCAGGTTGATTTGTTTGAAAGCAATGAAAAATTAGGAAAAAAACTGTATATCACCGGTAAGGGACGCTGCAACCTGACGAATGCCGTTGATATCGGCGATTATTTTGATAGCATTGTCCACAATCATAGTTTTTTATATAGCGCCCTTTATTCCTACACCAATACCGATTTTATGGCCTTTTTGGAAAAACATGGGGTACCCTTGAAAATAGAACGGGGCGATCGGGTCTTTCCGATTTCTGATAAATCCAGCGATGTGATTGGTGGCTTTAAAACAGCATTGAAAGAAAACCGTTGTCAGGTTTACTTAAACACCAGAATAACCGATTTATTAATTGAAAATAACAGCATCAACGGAGTTATTCTTGAAAATGGCCAACAAAAGAAATATGATGCAGTGATTCTGGCAACCGGTGGAAGGACTTATCCGTCGACCGGTTCGGATGGCAACTTTTTTAGAATCTTAAAAAAATACGGCCATCAGATCACCCCCCAGGCTCCGGGTTTGGTACCAATCAACACCAAAGAAGACTGGCCGCGGGATCTCCAGGGGCTGTCACTTAAAAATGTCGTCTTAACCCTGAATAAAAAAACACCTAAGGGACAAAAGAAGGTCAAGTCAATGCTGGGGGAGATGTTGTTTACCCATTTTGGCATATCCGGACCGCTGGTTTTATCACTTAGCTCTGATATCAGCGGAGATATAAAAGATTATAGTTTGGAATTGGACTTAAAACCGGCCTTGAGTATCGAACAAATGGATGCCCGGATTCAACGCGACTTTCTTAAATATCAGAACAAGGATTTTAGCAATGCCCTGGGCGACCTATTGCCAGCGAAAATGATTCCGGTGATGATTGCCTTGTCCGGAATTGATCCGGTCGCCAAGGTTAACCAGATTACTAAAGAGCAGCGAAACAAGCTGGTGGGGTGTTTTAAACATTTAAAGATAGGCATTGCCGGGCTGCGGGATTTTAACGAAGCGATCATCACTGTTGGTGGTGTCAGCGTAAAAGAAGTCGATCCGGGAACGATGGAATCAAAATTGATCAAAAATCTTTATATCGCTGGGGAAATGCTGGATGTCGATGCCTTGACGGGTGGTTATAATATCCAAATTGCCGTTTCGACCGGTTGGCTGGCCGGAAACGCCGTTGAATAAGTGCTTAGAAAGAGTTGGATGAGGGAGAGTAAGATGCAAATTGCCATTGATGGTCCTGCCGGTGCAGGAAAAAGTACCATAGCAAAAAAAATAGCAGCAGCCTATAATATGACCTATCTGGATACCGGTGCCATGTATCGTTGCATTGCTCATAGCGTTTTAAATCAGATTGGGGATCATTTTGATAATGAGACAGATATTGTTAACATTGCCCGGAAAACGGAGATCCGCTTTGAAGGCAATCAGGTGTTCTGTAATAATAAGGAGGTTACCAGCGAAATACGAACCCCGCTGGTTTCCCGGCATACCTCGGATGTGGCCAGAATCAAAGCAGTCCGGGATTTGATGGTTGCTCAGCAGCGCGAATATGCCAAAGACCATGCCGTGGTGATGGATGGTAGAGATATTGGTTCGGTAGTCCTGCCAACGGCTGAGCTTAAGTTTTTTCTGGATGCCGACGTTCTGGAACGGGCGATCCGAAGAAAAAAAGAAATGGATGAAAAAGGAAACGGCAAAGCGCTGGAAGAGATAAAAAATGATATCGAGAGCCGCGATGCCAATGATAAAAATCGCTCAGAAGGTCCATTAGTGCAGGTCGAGGATGCCATTGTCATTGATACAACCGGAAAGAGTATTGAAGAAGTTTATCAAGAAATGAAAACGCATATCGACGAGGCGCGCCAATGATTTATAAAGTTGGCCGATTTTTAACCTACCTGCTCAGTTTTATTCTTTTTCGGATCACCATTACTGGCAAAGAAAACATCCCTAAAAATGGGGGAGCCTTGATCTGTCCCAATCACATCAGTAATATTGATCCGGTCGTGATTTCATTTTCAACGTCCCGCGAAATTCATTATATGGCCAAGGCGGAACTGTTTAAAAATCCGCTTTTGAGCTGGTTTTTTAAACAGGTCAAAGCCTTTCCGGTTAATCGTGAAAAGGTCGGGGTTGAAACGATTAAGACTTCCTTAAAAATTTTAAAGGAAGACAAGCTGCTGGGGATTTTTCCGGAAGGCCATCGTGTCAACCCGGAAGACCGGACGCCACCGGCTAGCGGTTTTGTGGTCTTTGCGATCAAAACAAAATCACCGATTATTCCAGTGCGAATCAAAGGAAAGTACCGATTTAGAAGCAAGATTGAAATTATAATTGGCACGCCTGTTTATCTGGAAGAATACTATGGCAAAAAACTATCTGAAGAAGAAACACGGCAGTTAAGCGAAAAAATCATGGATACAGTCTATGCTTTAGAATTGACTTGAGGTTAATATGGAAATAATTATTGCAGATAAGGCTGGTTATTGCTTTGGAATTGAAAATGCCATGAAAATGGTAAGCGACACAATCGCATCAGGTCAGCAAAATATATACAGCTTAGGACCGATCAGTCATAACGCTCAAGAAACCAGGCGCCTGACTGATCAGGGGGTTAAGATAATAGTGGATGAAGATCTAAAAAACATTGAAAGCGGCTGTATTATCCTTCGATCTCACGGAGTTGGCAAGAAAACCATAGAAGCGATTAATCATAAAGGCCTTCGGGTTATCAATGCCACCTGCCCCTTTGTTCGAGCCGTTCAAAAAAAAGTGGAAAAATATGATGCTGCCGGTTATCAGGTTGTCATTGTCGGCGATAAAGATCATCCGGAGGTGATTGGAGCTAAGGGCTGGTGTCAAAATAAAGCTTTAATAATTAATGATATAAATCAGTTGGAAAATATTGAAAGTTATGATAGAATATGTATCGTGGCTCAGACCACCATCATCGAATCCAGATTCAATGAAATTTGTGATGCGATCCGGTCGAGAGTCAATGAAGTCGTTATATTTAATACTATTTGCAGAGCCACCGCTGAAAGACAAGCAGCGGCAGCGAAAACTGCAAAAGCAGTAGAATATATGATTGTAATCGGTGGATACCACAGTTCGAACACACAAAAACTGGCGGATATCTGTAAAGTCGATTGCGAAAAAACTTGTCATATAGAAACCATCCGGGACTTAGATTTCACTGAAGTTAAGAAATATCAAAAAATTGGTATTACCGCAGGGGCATCAACACCGGATTGGATCGTTAAGGAGGTATTGGAAGGTATGGAAGAGCAAAACAAAATTGCTGAGGAAAACGTAGTCGTAGAAGTGGCGACTGAAGAACAGCCAACTGTTGTAGTTGAGGAAGTGGTGGAAACCATTGAAAAAGACGAATATGATGATGCTAATTTTGATTTCGCAGCAGAAATTGAAGAATCATTAAAAACAATTCGTCGGGGTGCTGAAATCGAAGGCGAAGTAATTCACATTGCTGAAGATGAAGTGATCTTAAACATTGGCTACAAAGCAGATGGTATCATTAAAAAGAATGATTTCACATGGAGAAGCGATGAGGTATTATCTGAACTTGTACAATTAGGAGACAAAGTTTGGTGTATCGTAACTGATTTAAATGAAGGTTCAGGAAATGTCAAACTTTCAAAAATCAAATATGATAACCGTCTCGTACAAAAACAGTTAAGTGACGCCTTTGATAATAAAACGATCTTAGAAGGAACAATCAAAGATATTTCTGGAAATGGTTTAATCGTTGATATCGGGTTTACTGATATTTATATGCCAGCATCACAATATCATGTCCGTTACGTCAAAGACTTGAACACCTTAATCGGTGAAAAAGTTAAGGGAATCATCATTGATTATAACCCCAAAAGACGTCGTGCGATTCTTTCTCAAAAAATTATTCTTGAAAAAGATATGAAAGAACGTCGCGAACAAGTCAAAGAAATGAAAGACAAACGTTTTGAAGAATTAAACGTCGATGATGTCGTTAAAGGGGTGGTTAAAACCATTACCAATTTCGGAATCTTTGTTGATCTTGATGGCATTGACGGTTTTGTGCATCGTTCAGACCTGACCTGGGAAAAAATTAATGAGCCAAAAGACATTGTCGAAAAAGGCCAGGAAATTGAAGCTAAGGTTATTGCTAAAAATGAAGAAGACAAAAAAATAAAATTAAGCGTCAAAGCATTAATGGATCGTCCTTGGGATGATTTCGTTGCTAAATATAATGTTGATGATGAAGTTGAAGTTACCATTACTAATATTTTAGATTTTGGTGCCTTTGCTGAAGTGATTCCAGGCGTTGAAGGTTTGATTC
>JAHIQT010000020.1 GCA_018903255.1 Bacillota bacterium
CGTTCCGGACGATCTACCTGGCTGAAACTCAGTTCAAGTTTCCCATATTTGAATCTGTTCCATGACCTGCTTGTCAAACTCGAATAATAACAGCCGTATAAACCCAGCTTTAAAATTAATAAACAAGGTCCCGGGGATTCGTCTGCCCATTTTGACCTGATGATCAGCTTGCCTGATGTCTGCTCTTCTCAAAACCGGCAATTTACCAACAATTTTTCGTTTTGGCAATGTGCCAATCTGAAAATAGCACTTTTGAGGGGTATTTTTACAGGCGAGATGGGTTTATGAATAATTCGGGATATGATGTCTTATTAACTCAGGGGTATGAAACATGGTTCAACTCACTGCTACCTAAAGTAATTGATATGGAATACTTTGGGAATGCTTTAAAAGTTTTTGGCGAAAATGTGGATGAGATCAGAAAAAAAGGGAGAGAAATGGGAATTGTAAGTATCAATTCACCGGATATTCTTTCAGCCAATGTTCCCTTTGAAATTCTTTGCGGTGTTCGTTCCATGAGTGCTTTTTATATGGATTGTTATAAAATGATCGATAAATTAGTTGAGGTATCAGACATTATTTTTGCAGCGAATAAGGTAAGCGCTCAACGTGCTTTGGAAGCAGTCAAAGACGATCGTACAGTTGTCAGCGGTTGGATTGGTGGCTGGCGAACCGCTTCGGCAATGTTATCTCCAAAAATCTGGGAAAAATTGGTTTGGCCATATATGAAAGCTTCAGGGGAGCAAATGTTGTCCTATGGGAAAAATCCAACATTCCATTTAGACCAAAGCTGGGATCGTGACATCCATCGTTTTGCTGAATTTCCTGAGAAATCAATTATCCTGAACCTTGATGGCATGACAGATATGCGTGAAACTCGAAAAAAATTAGGAGAAAACTATTGCTTAATGGGGGACGTTCCAGCACCTTTACTGGCAACCGGTACCCCTGAAGAAGTCCGAGATTATGTCACAAAGCTCATAGACGATCTCGGTCCAAAAGGTTTGTTTATTACTGCAGGCTGTGATGCACCAGGGAACACCAAACATGAAAATATGGTTGCCATGTTTAAAGCAACTAATGACTGGAAATAGATCGGAGCTACTATGATATTTATCGGAGAAAAAATAAATGGAACACGGAAAGCCATCCAGGAGGCTATTATCAACCGGGATGCAGACTTCATCAAAAAAACGGCCCTGGACCAGGCCAATGCCGGAGCCGACTATCTGGATGTGAACGCCGGCACCGATCCCTCCCGGGAGAAAGAGGACATGCTGTGGCTGCTGGAGGTCGTGCAGTCCGTCACGGATACCCCGATCTGCATCGACAGCTCTACCCCGGAAGTAATCGAATCAGCTATTCATGCGGTCAAAGCAACACCGATGATCAATTCCATCAATGGTGATCCACAACGCTTGAAAAGTTTTATTCCGTTTATCAAAGAACGGGATTGCAATGTCATTGCGTTGGCGCTGGATGAATCACAATCCGGGATGCCAAAAACCGTGGCCGAACGGATGGCCGTATTGGAACGGATTTTTGAGGCCACCCGGGCAGCCGGGATCGCCGATGATAAAGTCTATATTGACCCGTTGATTATGGCCGTGGCCACCGATCAGCAGGCCGGTCTGATTGCTTTTGAATCGATCCGGGCCATCCGGGAAACCTATCCGGAAGCTCATATCACCGGGGGACTGAGCAATATTTCCTTCGGGCTGCCCAATCGGGCGCTGGTCAACCGCACCTTCCTGACTTTGGCAGTGGCAGCCGGTATGGATTCGGCGGTGGTCAACCCGGAAAACGTACCGCTGATCGAGTCGCTAAAAGCCACCGAGCTGCTTTTAGGTCGGGACCGATTCTGCCGGAAGTACACCACCGGGGCAAAAATTGAGTTTGTGAAAAAATAGCGACAACGACCGTATTACTATCTTTTGGCCCTTTTCCTGAACTATTCAGGAGAAGGGCTGCTAATGCTTATAAGCTAAAAAAATTATTAGGAGAAGAACATGAAAAGCTACCTTGAAAGCGGAAATTTTACTGAAATCGCAGAAGTTGATGACATCAACACTATTCATATTACTCAGGAAGTGCGTGACCGTTGTGCTGATAACTATTGTGGATTTTATGGAAAAAATCACATGTGCCCTCCGGCGGTGGGCGATCTGGAGCATTATCGGCAAGTGATAAAGGGCTACGGCAAAGGGTTGGTGTTTTCCAAAGCCTATCCGGTAAAGAGTCGTTATGATTATCAAAGCATGGTGGCGGCTGGGATCGCCTTTCGGGAAGAAATCCAGGTAATCAACAAACTGGCAAAAGCGGATCAGCTGGATTGTCTCTTTTTTTCTGCCGGTACCTGCAGTATTTGTGAAAGCTGTGCCATCCTGACTGACGAACCCTGTCGTTTCCCCGAGGACGCCATTCCCTCCCTGGAAGCTGCCGGCATTGATGTCGTCGGGTTGAGCCGCAGTCTGGGAATGACCTATAATAACGGCGCAGATAAGGTGACTTATTTTGGGCTGGTACTCTATCAGGCTGGCTGAAAATGAGTAGGCTGAAAAAAGTAATTGTGCTATAATAAAAGATACAGAGCTGTACGTAAGAGCTAAGGGGAAAAGATGAAGGAAAATTTGATCAAATTGATTGTGGATTTAAAACTGGATGAAGCAGAAGCCTTTGCGGATGAATTAATCCATCAGGGAATTGAGGCCCAGGAACTTTATGACATCGTGATGGAAGGTTTAAACGAAATTGGGAAAAAGTATGAAAATGGTGAATGCTATATTGCTGATCTGATTGTCTCGGGCATGATTGCAAAGAATATTTTTGCATCAGCCAATCTTCATTATGGGAAAAGGAATGCTATCAAACCACTGGGAACCGTCCTTTTTGGGACGATTTTTGATGATATTCATGATATCGGGAAGGATCTGATGATCGATGCCCTGGAGAATCGCGGGATTGCCGTCATTGATCTGGGGGTGGATGTTAAAGTTGAGAAATTTATTGAAGCGGTTAAACAGCATCAACCGGATATTATCGCGGTCAGCTGTGTCATGACCAATTCAATTCCCTATCTTCAGCAATTGGGGAATGCCCTGGAAGAAGAACACCTGTTGGAAAACCGCCGGTTTTTATTGGGCGGAGCCGTGGTCAGTCATGATTATGTCAAAATTCCGCAGATTGATTTTATGACCAATAATTTTTACGAGGGTATCCGCTATTGTGAAGTCTATCTGGCAGAGAAAAACAAGGGAGCGAAAGATGAATGAGTGATGTTTTATATTTGGCAATTGTGGCAAGTTTAAAGGACAAAATCTTAAAAAGTCAGCTTAAACCTGGCGATATGCTCAATTCTGAAACCTCACTGATGAATGAGTATTCCGCCAGCCGAATGACGATCCGCAAAAGCCTATCGCTGCTTTCCAACGAAGGATATATTTATTCGGTTCCCGGCAAGGGCAATTTTGTCTGTAAGCCTGAGGTGGATATTTTCCAGTTTAAATTTAATAAATATGACGGCTTAAACACCCATATCGATGAGGTCAAACTGATCTCGGTCAAAGTGCTGTTTCCTTCAAAACAGATTGATCGGATCTTAAATTTAGAAGAAAACCAGAAGGCCGTGGAAGTGAAGCGGATTTTATATTCGGATCAAAAAGAAATTGCCATGGAAATTATTTATCTGCCCTATGTGCATCATCAGCCAGTCATTGAAGACATGCTGAAATTTGCCAACTATCTGAAACCGGTGGAAGAAAAACTGGCTTTTGTGCTGGATAAATCACTGAACATTACGGTGACTATGCCTTCAGAAGAAGTTCGAGAGAAACTTAATTTGAACGAGAATGAACCGATTTTTGAAATCACCGAAATGATCAAGAACGAAGCCACCCTAAAAATTCTGGAATACGCCTGGTTTTATGTGAGTCCCAAATATTTAACCATTAAAGCGGCTACCCCGAAAGACAGTGATGATAAACGGATCTTTTAAGCCTGATCGAATTTGTTCTGATCAGGCTTTTACAGTGGTTTTTAGCCATGCCAAAATTGCATCCCCCGCTTTAAATTCAAAATGACTGTATCAGAATCACGCCTAACAGGCCCCAGGCGGTTCCCAGCATCGCCCCGCCGAGGACATCCCGGGGGTAGTGCATGCCGACATAGATCCGGGTGATCCCGACCCAAAATGCCAGCAGATAACCAGCCAACCCGATAAAAAAGTTGACGTGAAAATAGGGTAAGAGAAAGGTTGCCATAAAAAAGGACTGACTGGTATGGCCACTGGGAAAAGAACAGCCTCTGGCGGGTGACCCGACAATGCGACTATTTTCAATCTTTTTATAGGGTCGGGTGCGATGAACCAGCATTTTTATCAGTTCTACCACAAACCATAATGATAAGGTGCCTAAGATAAAGGCATAGGCAAGGACGTGGTACCCCCAAAAATACAAAAGAGTGGCCAGGATCATCGCAAAAATCCCGTTGCCAAGCTGTGTCAAGAATAGCATCGTCCCATCAAGCCAGCTCCGGCGGCGGCCATGCATATTAAAATAAGTAAAAACCCAGACATCAATCCGTTGACCAACCGACCACACCAGCGAAATGGTGGTTAAAGCAAAAATCAGGACCAGGATCAGCAGCGAATTTTGGCTTTTGACGGCGTCTGAAAAAATGATCCAGACATAATCAGGAATAACGAGCAGAAATGAAACGAGGACAATCGCAACCATAATTAACCAGTAAAGCGGGGGGATATGGCGGATCCCGGTCATGATTTTCTGCCCGGCGTCGCGAATTTTAGCCACCGGTAAGGGGCTTTTTTTAGTTGCTTTATGGCCATTGTCAGTACCGGACTGATCCGGCTTATTGCTCTTCATGTGACGCCGTCGCCCCGACCATAACCGACAAAGCCTGGGGCTGGACTTGGATACGCACCGACCCTTCGCCCAAACTGATGCCATCGGCCATAACCGCCATAGATGGCTCAGTATCAATGATAATTTCACGCACCTGGTAGTGTTGAATCCGGGGATCTTCAGGGTTATCGGTGCCTACGCCGTTAAGAATATAAGCGATTAAATCAAGTTTGGACAGGTCGGAAAAAAACATCACATCCAATAGGCCGTCATGATAGGCATCGGCAGCACCGACTTGATAATTACGACCGATATAGGGCATATTAGAAATTAATGCGGCATGACCTAACGCGTTTATTTCCCGATTATCATCCAGGAAAAGATGGATTTCCGAGGGCGGAGCAGTCGTCAGAATTCCCAGAAAATCTCCGATCCGGGTGATGTTGCCGTGCTGGATATCATCCCCGGAGGGGAACAGCGTTGAAAATAAACCTACTGAGCATAGCTCAATAAATGGTGTACTGACATCGTTGCAAGTGACCATGCCGAGATCTATTTTTAAAGGTTGTCCGGTTCTGAGAATGGCAATGGCTGCCGAAATATCAGTGGGGATGCCGAGGCTTAAGGCGACATTGTTCTGGGTTCCGGTGGGAACAATGCCAAGCGTGGCCGCTGAACCATACAGCGCTTTGGTGACCGAAGAGACGGTGCCATCGCCGCCACAAACGACAAACAGATCAATGCCCTGGGCAATGGCCTCATCGACCACTTCCTTCAAATTACTGTCGGGTTCGATCAGATACAGCTCCGGGATTAACTGCCGGGCCTGCATTTCTTTAACAACCGCCATGATCTGCAGCGGGGATTCGTCATTGGCGCCAGAACCGGGATTAAAAATAAGTTTAACACGCTGTGGCGGTTGGTTGGTTTTTAAAGTTTCCATCGTGTAGTCCTCCGTTTTCTTTATTTCTTGATCGGAATCGTATATTCAATATAACGGTGCATTTTTCCATCGGCATGGACCCGGGTCAGGATTTTCCCGATGATGTCGCCTTCCGGCACAATGCCAAGATCGCGGATATAGGCCACCAGCGGATCAAATTGCCGTAAGGTTAAATTGCCATAGTCACCCAGATCCATCACCGTACACAAACACAAACCCGCCGGCCGGATCTGCACATCTGCGTTTAGCGGCAGATTTAACAACGCCGCGTCAGCGCTTTCGACACACAGCCCCCAGGCATCGCGGTCGATGTGGGGGTCGGCGATGTCAGCAAAAGCAATGTGATGGGTAAACTCAACAAAGGGGATCTGCTTGAGCCAGTTGGCAAATAAGGGTTTTTCTTCGACCTCGCCATAATGATCGCCGTCTTCGCGCTGGACATAGGTAAAGTAATGATACTCGGGGGTATTGACAAACCAATAGCAGCCGACATTATAGGGTAGACTTGCCAGTTTATCCTTGTAGGCGGAAATCTTGCGCTCCAGCATCTGATAATAGCGCAGTTTTTCATCGATGACCTGTTGTTTAAAGCCGATCCGCTCGACAAAAAAGTCCAGCGAATCATTATGAAGCATCATGGAAATATCTTTTAACGAAATGTCAAAGCTGCGGTAACGCATGCATTCCATCAGAAAAAAGATATCCCAGGTTTCATAGGTGCGGTAGTCACTGTTTTCCTGACGTTTTGGCGCAATAATCTGCTCTTTTTCATAATAGCGGATGGTCTCCACCGGCAGACCCAAGAGTTTGGAGACTTCCCCAATGCGATATGTCATGATTTTCCTCCCTATAGTGGCTTCAGTTTTTTTCATTGTATCACATTTATATACTAAGACAAATAAAAAAGGATAGGGCTTTAAAAAAGCACCTATCCGTTGAGGTTGTCAATAAACTACCGTACCGACCAATTGTTAATCTGTTGTTCGCCGCGGAATCGGACAGGCTCTGCCGTGTCCGCTCCGATGCGTAGGGTCTGACCCCTAGGTCACAACATGATGTAACAATTGTCGGTACTGGTTTATTTTTTTTGACAGTCTGAAGAATAGGGCTTTTACAAGCACCGATCCTTTTTTATCTTTAATTGTTAGCGGTGTAGTGGGGGTTATAGCGATAAGCCGGCATTAAAGCCGTCGTTGATCGCCACCATGGCATTGCTGGTTTTAACGGCCCCGCCAACGACGATGACGTGGTTGTGAACGGCTGATAATGCTTCGGCCAGCTGGTTGTTGGGACGGTAGCCTAAAGCGATGACGACAGTATCGGCTGGCAGGGTCTGCTGGCCCTGGCTGTTTTCGATGACCACCCCATCATCCAGAATTTCGACCACTTTGGTTTGGGTCATTTGGTTGACCTCATATTCGCGGAGAATTTTCATCAGATTGAACTTGTTGACGCCATCGAGATCGCTGCAGATCTTGGGTAGCATTTCGATGATGGTCACATCCCGTTGCTGCATCGCCAGATGCGCCGCCGTTTCTGAACCGACCTCACCGCCGCCAGCGACAACGATCTGATCACCGGTGGCCACGTTGCCCAGTAAGGCATCCTCCGCGGTGACAACAAGGGCTTTTTCGATCCCTTTGATGGCAGGTTTGCAGGGGGTTCCGCCGGTGGCGACGATAACGGTATCTGGTTTTTCAGCGGCGACCAGTTCTTTGGTCACTTGGCTGTTGAGATGAATCGTCACCCCTAACTGATCCAGTTCGCTCTTGATCCAGTTGGTATAAGTGGCCAACTCACCCTTGCAGGGGGGATAAGCAGCGGATTTAAATTGACCGCCTAAAAAGCTGCCCTTTTCATAAAGTGTGACATCGTGGCCTTTGATGGCCGCGGCGCGAGCCGCTTCCAGGCCACCGGGTCCGCCGCCGGCAATCAGGACTTTTTTAGGTGTGGAGGTTTTGCTGTAATCCAACTGATATTCTTGGCCCAAGGAGGGATTAACTAAACAGGTAATCGACTCGCCGACTAATAATTTACCAACACAGCCCTGCATACAACCGATGCAGTAGCGGATCGATGTTAAATCACCAGCCTTGGCCTTGTTTGGCAGCTCCGGATCGGCCAGGGAGCCACGACCCATTCCAATGAAATCGGCTTTGCCCATTTCCAGCAGACCATCGGCCATGCGGGGATCATTGATGCGGTTGACCGTAAAGACCGGGATATCGACGAGCTGTTTGATCTCGGCAGCAAAATCGACAGTCCAGGCATGGGAAACATACATCGGCGAAACAATCCCCTTATTATGATCGCCATAGGCGCCACTGGAAACATGTAGGGCATCAAAACCCCATTCGGCAAACAATTTAGCCAGGACTCGGGATTCAGAAATATCCCGGCCGCCCTGAACCACTTCGTCAGCCGAAAAACGGATCATGACCGGGAAATCGTCGCCGACCTTATTGCGGATATTGGTATAGATTTCTCTGATGAAACGTAAGCGATTATCCAGACACCCGCCGTATTTATCGGTACGTTTGTTGACATAGGTGGACATGAATTCGGCAATTAAATAGCCATGTCCGGCATGCACTTCGATGCCATCAAAGCCGGCCTGCTTAGCCCGTATGGCACAGTCGCCAAAATCTTCAACAATTTGTTCAATTTCCGGAATGGTCAGCTCCCGGGGCAGTTGCCGCAACCACGGACAGGGGATTGCTGATGGAGCCACCGGTTGAACGCCGCCATTAACGAAGCTGGCACTTTGGCGGCCGGCATGATAGATCTGGGCAAAGATTTTGGAATCATATTGATGAATGGTGTCAGTCAGTTTTTTATGGCTGGTAATCTGATCATCATTCCACAGCCCGGCAATAAACTGATAGCCCATGGCATGCTGGCTGACGGCATAATCTTCGGTAATAATCAGGCCCCAGCCACCCTTGGCTTTGGCTTCGTGATAGGCAATATAACGATCGGTGGCGGTGCCGTCTTCATTGCAGTAGTTGGCCACCATGGCGGTGACCGCCAGACGATTGGGAATCTCACACTGATTGATTTTCTTGGGCGTAAATAATTTAGTAAACATCTTGTACCTCGTTTTCATATTTGGATTTACTCATAGGATAAACCCTCAAGTCACTTCAAGGTCAAGCTGTTAATTAAAAAATTAACAACTTTTTTGATGGCGTCAAATTGATCAGCGAGGTAGCGGTGTCGTTCGGAAAAAGATAGCATATGGAGGAACAACCATATAAATAGATGAAATATGCCATTAATATAAACTAAAGTATGGATACTTACTATCTCAACTTTCCCAACTTGAAAATTCAGCTGAGACCTTTAAAGAACACCATTTTCAGCTTCTAAAAAATAGAAGTTGACAGAAAAATGCACCCAACGTCTGATATAATATAAATGCAAACTCACAAAAATCAGACAAGAAAG
>JAHIQT010000162.1 GCA_018903255.1 Bacillota bacterium
AAATCTCTCATGGACCGGGTCCTTGATTATTGCACTTATGAAGACTTTTCGCCAGACGGCGATGAGCATTTCATTGTTCGGTTTCCTTTCATCGAGAACGAATACCATTACAATATTCTTTTCAGTTTTGGGGATAAATGCGAGTGTTTAGAGCCGTTACATATCCGCACCGAAATGAAGCGTAGAATACATGACATCGCTACCCTATACGAAAATTAATGCCCCTCTTGTGTGAGGCGGCAGAGCTTTAAAATATGCCCTGACCCTGTTATTATTCTTTTTATAAAGATTTTTTTATTCCATTACCGGCAATCATTCTAGCAGGGAATTGTTTTGAAAAAAGCCTACTGAAACACACGAAATAAGAACCGGAACCAGCACGGTGACCAGAAGGTTCCCGCAACTAAAGCTGACATTTTTTATATCATTATGTTAACATCAATTGATAGATATTGTTTCCAAAAGCTGCTAGAATGAGCATAGGTGGTGAAAATATGAAAAATGTGATAAGTGTGAATTTACAGACCCTAAGAAAAACCCATCAGTACACACAAGAAGATGTGGCTGAAAAGATCGCGGTTTCCCGACAGTCCGTCGCCAAATGGGAAAACGGTGAAAGCTTACCGGATATGAACAAATGCATTGCCCTTGCAAAGCTTTATAACATTTCCCTTGATACCCTCGTAAACGGGACGGAATCGGCCGGGTTGCCATTGCCGCCAAAGGGCAAGCACGTTTTCGGCACGGTCATTGTTGGTGAACGCGGACAAATCGTTATTCCTAAAAAAGCCCGGGAAATCTTCCAAATCAATCCCGGAGACAGCCTGATGATTCTGGGTGATGAGAACCAAGGTGGACTAGCGCTAATTGACGCCAATCGATTTATCAGTCAGTTTGAATTTATTAAACAAGGCTTGGACAATTCCCAGCAAACCCTCAAGGATAGAGAAAGTGAAGATTAAAAAAATGGAAATTGTACTAATTGTTTTGGCTTTTGTAGTAGTCGGCGTTGGCAGCGTCCTTGGTTATTTTTTTTATAGCAACTTACATCCGCTTGATGATCGTTATCTCAAACAGACTATGACAGCTGGCTTCATTGAAAAAACAGCCGTTTTGGATAATGGTGCCTCACTTAACTATGGTGAGGGGCCAGATAACGGCCCCGCCCTCCTTTTAATTCACGGTCAGGGCGTTTCCTGGGAGGATTATGCCGCGGTTCTGCCTGAATTGTCGAAATATTTTCATGTCTTTGCGGTGGATTGCTTTGGCCACGGTCAGTCCAGTCATGATCCGACACTTTATTCCTGTGCGGTAAATGGCCAAGCACTGATCTGGTTTATAGAGCATATAATCGGCGAAAAATGTCTTGTCTCCGGCCATTCTTCCGGCGGTATCCTAGCTGCCTGGCTTGGTGCCAACGCCCCCGACCTAGTAAGCGGTATTCTGCTTGAAGATCCACCGCTCTTTTCTGTGACCCCTGAGGAAATGCAGCAAGGAGCTGGCTGCTTTGCCTGGAAGGATACCTTCATGACCATTCACAGCTTTCAAAACCAGACGGATGAAACAGATTTTGTAGTCTACTATTTTAAAAATGGCTATATGACATCCCTTTTCGGGGGTTTAAAAGAAAAGGTGGTCGCGGCCGTTGAGACGTTCCGAGCAGAACATCCCGATCAGGGGCCAAAAATCTACTGGATCCCCTATTCCTGGCTGCGCCTGATGAACACCATTGATCACTATGATCTGGCCTTTGGCGAGAGCTTTTACGACGGATCATGGATGAATGAAGTCGATCAGAAGGCGATGCTAGAAGCGATTTCATTCCCGACTATTTATCTGAAAGCCAAAACAAATTACGGTAAGGATGGGGTTCTGTACGCAGCCAACACCGATGAAGACGCTAACAAGGTTCAGGCTTTACTCTCCGATTGTGAAACCCTTACCCTTAAATCAGGCCATGACATCCACTACGAACATCCCGACTTTTTCATTTCTGCTTTGAAGAAACTGCAGGACAAGACAAAATAATTCACCCTCCTCATGACACGGCCATGAGGAGGGGAAGTTTCGTTTGTTATGCCGGATAGGCTTCGCGCTACCTTGCACCTTGAAATTATTGGCGGTCTCGCCGCCCTATCTCTCCGGTAATTAGGATTCTATACTACCTTATAATCCGCAAATATTGGTTCAATCGTTTTGACAATAAGCTCAATTCGGTCTTTAGCATCCGGGATTAAAAGAGAAGCGATCGAAATAACCATTTTTTTCTTCGTATTCACGTAAATCACATTTCCGCCGTCTCCCAAAGCGGCGTAACTTTGCTCTTTATCATCAATAATCCACCACAAGTAGCCATAAGACAAGCTATTCCACCTGATGTGTTCCTGTGTGCTTATATCGATCCATTGTTTTGATATGATTTGTTTACCTTCCCATAA
>JAHIQT010000163.1 GCA_018903255.1 Bacillota bacterium
AAAAGAAAAATAAAATTAATGAAGTGTTAGGAATCGGCATCATCATTATTGCTGCATTTGTGATTATTAATTACTTTGGCGGTTTTAACATCTTCAACTCGTTTCCGGAGGCAAAACAGGGTGTGGGTTATGGCGCCCTATTATTAATCGGTTTACTCACATCCATCCACTGCGTCGCCATGTGTGGGGGCATCAATCTTTCTCAATGTGTTCCCAATGCAAGTATCAAAAGTGAAAAGAAAACGGCAAATCTTAGGCCTGGCATTCTATATAATACCGGACGGGTGATGTCTTACACCATCATTGGCGGGATTGTCGGTGCACTAGGGTCGGTCATCAGCTTTTCCGGTGCGGCAAAAGGAATTGTTGCTGTTGCAGCCGGGGTTTTCATGGTAATTATGGGCCTTAATATGCTTGATCTTTTTCCTTGGCTGCGTAAGCTAAGTCCCAGAATGCCGAAGATTTTTGCTAGTAAGATCAATAAACAGAAAAAAAGCAACAGTCCCCTCTATGTTGGGCTTTTAAATGGTTTAATGCCTTGTGGCCCACTCCAGGCGATGCAGCTTTATGCCCTTTCCACCGGTGATCCGGTACAGGGAGCCATATCGATGCTGGCATTTAGTTTGGGTACGGTGCCACTGATGTTTGGATTAGGAGCGTTTAGCTCATTTCTCAGTAAAAAATTTACCAGTAAAATGATGACAGCCAGTGCCGTGTTAGTTTTGATATTGGGCGTGTTTATGTTCAGTAACGGCATTAGTTTATCGGGAATCGCACTGCCTTTGCTATCAGGCAGTGCAGCAACGGATATCGAAGCAGAGCAAAGTAATACCGCCCTGCTCAACCAGGGCGTTCAGACAATCACAACAAAGCTTTCACCCAACCGTTATGAACCCATTACCGTCAAGGCTGGGGTGCCGGTTAAATGGACCATCCAGGCCGAAGCCAGTGACATTAATGGGTGTAACAACAAAATCTTGATTCCCAGTTACGGTATTGAGAAAAAATTAGTAGCTGGTGACAATATCATTGAATTCACTCCCACCAAAACAGGAACAGTACCCTATAGCTGTTGGATGGGGATGATTAGGAGTAGTATAACAATTGTTAATTAAGAGATAATAACGGGTAATAGTATAGAAAGAGGAAAACCAAATGAAAAAAGAAACCATTAAAATAACCGGAATGACCTGTGCGGCATGTGCGGCCAGGGTTGAAAAAGTTGTCAGTAAGATGGCCGGAATATCGGATGCATCAGTGAATTTTGCAACCGAAAACCTGTCGGTTGAATACGATGAAGCGGAGACGTCCCGGCAAAAAATTGATGAAGCCATTGAAAAAGCCGGATACAAAACGGTAGAAATTACCACAATACATGAAGTGACCATCCCCATTGGTGGGATGACCTGTGCCGCCTGCTCGGCTCGGGTTGAAAAGGCGCTGAGTAAACTTGAAGGGGTCACCACTGCAACTGTTAATCTGGTCACTGAAAAAGCCACTGTTCACTATGACTCCCAGCAAGTAAAACTCTCGGCGATTCGACAAGCAATTGAAAAAGCTGGCTATCAGGCACTGGAAATAGAGAAAAAAACTGCCGTAGATGAAGATAAACTGCGGAAGGAAAAAGAAATACGAACCCTCAAGACAAAGTTAATCATCTCGACAGTATTCTGTGTACCGCTTCTTTACATTGCCATGGGGGCGATGATCTGGTGGTTGCGACTGCCAATCCCCAACTTTCTGGAACCGATGCATTATCCCCTGAGTTATGCTTTGGTTCAAATAGTCCTGACCATTCCGATTATTATTGCTGGCTACCGCTTTTATATTGTCGGTTTCAAAGCCATCATCCAGCGCAGTCCCAATATGGATTCATTGATCGCGATGGGAACCACGGCAGCGATTCTCTATAGCCTTTATTCTGTTTATCAGATTAGTGCAGGCAATTTCGGGGCAGTTGAAGATTTGTATTTTGAAACCGCCGGGGTTATCATTACCTTGATCCTGTTAGGAAAATATCTGGAAGCAGTATCCAAAGGAAAAACGTCTGAAGCGATTAAAAAACTGATGGGTCTGGCGCCTAAAACGGCCATTGTCATCCGGGATGGCACCGAAATTGAAACACCCATTGATGAGGTGGAAATTGATGATGTGATCCTGGTTAAACCCGGGGGCAAAATTCCGGTTGACGGGATCGTCATTGAAGGAAACACCGCCATTGATGAATCGATGCTCACCGGAGAAAGTATGCCCATCGATAAAAAATCAGGGGATATGGTATATACAGCCAGTATTAATAAAAATGGTGTAATCCAATTCAGAGCAACAAAAATTGGTGGCGATACAGCCCTCGCTCAAATCATCAAACTGGTGGAAGATGCCCAGGGTTCAAAGGCACCGATTGCCCAGTTGGCCGACATTGTGTCCAGTTATTTTGTTCCGATTGTGTTTGTCATCGCGCTTCTGGCCTTCGCTGGTTGGTATTTTACCGGCCATACCTTTGTCTTTGCGATGACCATATTTATATCGATTCTAGTCATCGCCTGCCCCTGCGCACTTGGCCTGGCGACTCCAACCGCGATAATGGTGGGAACCGGAAAGGGCGCCGAGTATGGCATTTTAATTAAGGGCGGAGAAGCCCTGGAAACCACCCATCTCATTAATACCATTGTTTTTGATAAAACCGGCACCATCACTGAAGGGAAGCCTGAAGTAACAGACATTGTCACAACGGCCGGGGTTGACCGGGATTGGCTTCTTCAAATTGCCGCTTCCGCTGAAAAAGGATCAGAACATCCCTTGGGTGAAGCGATTGTCCGAGGCGCCGAAAAAGAAAACCTTAAGATACTTAAAATTGATACCTTCAAGGCGATTCCTGGATATGGGATTGAAGTAGAAGTTGCTGGTTCCCGGTTGCTACTGGGCAACCGGAAAATGATGGAACAGAACAATATTTCGCTGATTACCCTGGAAGCAGAATCAGATCGGCTGGCAGAAGAAGGCAAAACCCCCATGTACATTGCCATGAATGGTCAATTGTCCGGGATTATTGCCGTGGCAGATGTTGTCAAAGCCAGCAGTAAAGCCGCTATTGCCAAACTCCATGAAATGGGGATCGAAGTGGCGATGATCACTGGTGACAATAAAAAAACCGCGGCAGCCATTGCCAGACTCGTTGGCATTGATCGGGTTCTGGCCGAAGTATTGCCTCAGGATAAATCAAATGAGGTTAAAAAGCTCCAGTCAGAAGGCCGAAAAGTGGCGATGGTTGGGGATGGCATCAACGACGCGCCGGCATTGGTTCAGGCCGATATTGGTATTGCGATTGGCTCCGGTACCGATGTCGCCATGGAATCCGCCGATATTGTGCTGATGCGAAGTGATCTGATGGACGTTCCCACTGCCATTAAACTCAGCAAAAGCACGATTCGTAACATTAAACAAAATTTGATCTGGGCATTTGGTTATAATGTAGCCGGAATTCCCATCGCTGCCGGACTGCTCTATCTGTTTGGCGGGCCACTGCTGAATCCCATTTTTGCCGCCGCCGCGATGTCACTGAGCTCGGTTTCGGTGCTCACCAACGCACTCAGATTAAAAGGTTTCAAACCATAAAAAATTAGGAAAAAAGAGGAGCAGAGATTATGAAAAAGAAAATTGTTTTAGCCGGAACAGCCCTATTATTTTTAGTTGTCCTGGCTGGTTGCCAGCAGACCGATGTCGTCGGCAATACTTCTATCACATCATTTGATGCAGTGCTTAAGGCAGTCCCCAACCAAATTGCCGAAGATGAGATAAATGGCGGCTGGGCCCTGTCAGCACCCGATGGAACTGCCCGGTTCATCTGGAGTAAGGACTACAGCAGTGGCACCCCGCACGATGTGATGCTGGAAGTGGATGCAAAACCATTTATTGAGGCCGGACTTGATCTCACTAAGCTTCCCGAAGAGATGGTTATTGATGATAAAATTATGGTCGGAACAATGTTAGGGGATGAAAAATTAACCTATAGTGGCGAAGTGACGCCACTGGCGTCCTATGAACAGATTGTCAATCTGAAACGTGATCATATTAAATACCACACCGCCCTTGATCATTATGGTGTTGACCTTGGTGATGGGAATATGTTTGAGTGGGCCAAAGACCTGAATACCAATGACAAAGACATTGTCTTTGTATTAAATCCACAAATCTTTATCGATGCCGGCGTTGATCCGGAAAAAGTAGAAGGGTGGGTTTTTGCCAAAGTCAGCACCGAAGATGAAGATAATAAACCAATTGAAGTGGATAAATTTTTAAAACCGTTTAGTATTAAATAGTCGAGAGGTAGAAAAGAGTGGACAATCATTTGAAAAAAGTGCTTGTTGTCGATGATGAGCCCAAAATAATTGAGGTGGTAAAGTCTTTTCTGGAAAGTAAAGGCTTTACCGTCTTTGCAGCGGAAAACGGCAAACAAGCTCTCGAAATATTTGAGCGGGGAAATATTGCTCTCATTGTTTTAGACCTGATGCTTCCAGATATGACAGGTGAAGAAATATGTATTCAGATCAGAAAAAAATCCCGGGTGCCAATTATTATGCTTACCGCAAAAATTGAAGAAGTGGATATGCTAAGAGGTCTTAATATCGGAGCAGATGATTATATTACCAAACCATTTAGCTTAAAAGCTCTTTATGCCAGAATCGAAGCAGTTCTTCGCAGATCAAGCGATGATCTGGTACCGCTTTATAATAAAGCCTCTTTCAATGGTAGTGACTTAGAAGTTGATTTTGAAAGTCATCGCATTAAAAAAAATCAACTAGAAATTAATCTTACCCCAAATGAATATAAAATACTGGCGGCATTAATAAAATATCCCAGTAGGGTTTTTACCCGGGAGGATTTAATCAAAATAGCCTTAGGCGATGAATTTGAAGGTTATGATCGAGCCGTCGATAGCCATATCAAGAACCTACGGCAAAAAATCGAAACAGATCCTAAAAATCCAGTTTATGTGCTGACGAGTTACGGGATTGGTTATAAATTTGGGGGTGAAACCCATGAAACATAGTTTGAGAACAAAGTTTTCCTTGACCTTTGCATTGGTATTACTGTTAACGATTGGTTTAATCAGTCTGTTGTCCAATTTTTTTATTGAGAAACAATTTACCAATTATCTGGCGGTTCAACAGGATAAGCGAACGCTGGAAATTGCCGATAACCTTAGCCAGCAATATGATTCAGTAGCAAAAACATGGGATGCTGACTTTGTTCATACCATTGGGATGTACGCCTTAAATGACGGCTATCTTATTTCGGTAATGGATGCCGAAGGACAAATAATATGGGATGCTCAAACATGCGATATGAGTCTCTGTGAACAGGTAACAGACGAAATCAACCAGCGAATGACAATGCTGCATCCTGATCGGGAAGGTGAATTCACAGAAAAATCGTTAAGTCTTATCAAAAACAACGAGATCATCGGAACCGTTCAGATTAGTTATTACGGACCTTATTTTTTAAATGAGGACGATTTTCAATTTTTAAAATCACTCAATACAATTCTCATCGGAATTGGTTTGTTTTCTTTGTTTTTTTCTTTTATACTGGGGACTTTCCTGGCTAAAAGATTGAGTAGTCCAATTTTAAAAACCATTAATGTTGCAAAAGAAATTTCTGACGGAGACTACGCAGTCCGTATTAAAGAAAGCTCGAAGACAAGAGAGTTGGATGAACTTATTGTAGCGATTAACCTTTTGGCTGATTCTTTAGGAAAACAAGAAGCACTCAGAAAACAATTGACAGCAGATGTTGCGCATGAGTTAAGAACGCCACTTACATCCGTTGGAACTCATATTGAGGCAATGATTGAAGGGGTCTGGGAACCGACAACTGAGCGGTTGCAAAGCTGCTATGATGAAATATTGCGAATTGGAAAAATCATCCAGGATCTGGAGAGCCTGGCAAAGGTTGAAAGTGAAAATGTAAAACTACAAAAGTCTAAAATAAATATCATTGAAGCGATAGAAAAGGCACTAAACAGCCTAGCGGCAGAAATTAAGAAGAAGAATCTGGATGTTGTCACAACAGGAATGGGTTCTGACGTTGAGGCTGACTTAAACCGGATCACTCAGGTGTTGATCAACCTTATTTCAAATGCGGTTAAATATACCCCAGAAGGTGGAATGATAGAGGTTAACCTGTCTGAATCAGATGCTGATCTAAAAATTCAGGTCAAAGATAATGGTGTTGGGATAGGTGAGGAAGATCTGCCATTTATCTTTGAACGCTTTTATCGTGCTGATAAATCCCGGAACCGAATGACCGGAGGCACGGGGATTGGGCTGGCGATTGTCAAATCGATTGTCGGTGCTCATGGCGGAACCGTTGATGTTGAAAGTCGGTTGAATGAGGGAAGTTGTTTTACGATAACCCTGCCTAAATAAAAAACGACTATATAAGTCGGATTAAAGAATTTTGTAAATCGAACTGGCAATCGCACAGTGTGCGGGCGAGGATCTAGATCCCTTGGTCATCACGGATCGCCCCTCGTTAAATATTTAATTGAACATATATAGGAGGAGAAAGATGAATAATAACTTTGCGATAAAAATTGATGATGCAGTGTTAAACTGGATGCGCAAAAAAAGAAAAAAGGTGTTGACCTTATCGGTCAACACCACAGGAGGCGGCTGCTGTCCAACCTTTGAAATTGTTGAGATAGATATGATCGAACCGGATCAAACGGAGAAATTTCAATTATTTGAGCAAAATGACATTACCCTGTATATTTCCAAAAACACAAGGATTACGGCACCAATCCTGCACTTTAAACTTAAGAAAAACTTGATTGGAGCGACCATACAAGCCGAAGGGCTTAGTTTGAAAAAGCGAGATCCTTGATCACTTCGCCTGCTAAAATTAGACCCGCCACTGATGGAACAAAAGAAATGCTGCCGGGAATGGATCGTCGATCGGTACATTTTCTTTCAGTTCCCGGCGGGCAAATACAATTGGATTTACAATTGTTGGCCAGATTTTCAATTTGTTTAATCGGTTCTTCGGTTGAAAACACCACTTTTAAATGCTTGATCCGTCGTTTTTTGAGTTCTTTTCGCATGATTTTTGCGACCGGACACATGCTTGTTTTGAAGATATCAGAAACCTTAAAAAGCGTTGGATCTAATTTGTTTCCGGCACCCATACAGCTGATGATGGGTGTTTTTGTGTTTTCGGTTTGGAGCACCAACTCAATTTTGGCCGAAATCGTATCGATGGCATCAACCACATAGGAATAGGAAGAGAAGTCAAATTCATGGGCATTTTCAGGTAAAAAAAAGCATTGATAAGTATTGACCTGAGCATTGGGATTGATATCCATAATCCGTTGTTTCATCACCTCCACCTTGTTTTGGCCGACGGTTTTTCGGGTGGCGATCAGCTGTCGGTTGATATTTGTCAAACAGACCTTATCGTCATCAATAAGATCAAATTTACCGATGCCGCTGCGGGCAAGGGCTTCAGCAGTATAACTACCCACACCGCCAATGCCAAAGATGGCAACGCTTGACTGCGCCAGTTTTTCCATGATGTCTTTGCCAAGTAATAATTCAGTTCTTGAAAATTGGTTCAACATTATAATTCTCCGTTCAGATATTATGGTTCAGATTTTTTTAGTTCGATTAAAGAGTTAGTTCGACTAGGGAGTCAGTTATCATATTCATCTAAAAAATGATGTTTAATTCCATCTTGTTTATATGAAATAATGGTATTCAGATTGACGTTCTCCACACTTTTGAAAATATTGCTTTCGATGTAAGGGCTGGTTTGACGGAATTTTTTTAGCAGCGTTTTCATTTCCTGGCGCTTGGAGGCTCCGCCTTCATTGTCAGAAATCATACAATTTTCGGTAAATCGGCAGGCACACTGTATAAATTGCAGGTCGTTATGTAATTTCCAGCTGATGATCGCCTCTTCCCGGATCAGGTACATCGGCCGGATCAACTCCATATTCTCAAAATTGCTGCTTTTTAGCTTGGGCATCATGGTCTGAATCTGGCCGCCGTAAAGCATCCCCATCAGGATGGTCTCGATGACATCGTCATAATGATGCCCCAGCGCGATTTTATTGCATCCCAATTCTTTGGCGTGATGATACAGATGGCCCCGACGCATCCGGGCACAGAGATAGCAGGGTGATTTTTCAATATCGGCCACTGAATCAAAAATCTGAGACTCGAAAATAGTGGCTTCAATATTCAACAGCTTCAGATTTTTTTTGATCATTTCCCGGTTGATCGGGTTATAGCCCGGATCCATTACCAGAAAAACCAGTTCAAATTCGAATTTATTATGTTTCTTCAGTTCCTGAAATAGCTTTGCCATCAGCATGGAGTCTTTTCCTCCAGAGATGCACACCGCAATTTTATCCCCTTCCTTAACCAGCTCATATTCATTGATACCGCTGGTAAAGCGACACCAGATACTGCTGCGATACTTCTTTTTTAAACTTTTTTCTATTTCTTCATAACGTTCCATGATAACTCCTACTTTTTAGTTAAACTTTTATAACAATAATCAAATATTTCCATAAACTCCTGCAATTCGCTGTCAGTGGTTAAATGACAGAGACTGATCCGCCAGGAAGATCTGGCCAGCTCCCGGCTGCCGGTGACCGCGAGAACTGAGCGGGAGGGGGTGTTATCGGTAGAACAGGCTGATTTGGTCGAAACGCAGACTTCCTGATCGCTCAGTGCAGCCTGAAAGGCTTGTGCCTTGACACCTTTGACACTGAGGTTAAGAATATGCGCAACAGAATGCTCAGTACTGTTAAAAGAAACCAGCGGATAAATTGACAACTGCCTTTTTAGCCAGTCGCTTTTTAAGGCGACCTGGATCAGGCGTTCTTCCAGTTGATCTAAGCATAGCTCAAGTGCCAGCGCTGTTGCCCCGGCGCCAGCGGTAAAAGGAGTGCCGCTGCGATAATAACTGGTGCTGGTGCCGCCATGGATCTGTGGTTCCAGGATCAGGCTGTCGCTTTTTAGCAGCACGCCCATGCCGTTCAGTCCGAAAAATTTGTGGGGCGAAAAGGTCACCAAATCGATCTGGTCATAACAGACTGGAATTTTTCCAACCGCCTGGGTGGCGTCGACATGCAAAAAGCAATTGGGATAAGCGGCAATGATCGCTGAAATTGATTCAATCGGCTGACAGACCCCCAGTTCACTGTCCACATAGTTGATCGAAACCAGAATCGTATCCGCCCGGATTAATTCTTTGAGATGATCCAGATCGACAGTACCGTCTTTTTTGATAGACACCAGATCAATCTCATAGCCAATTGACTGAAGATATTTAAGGCTACCGCTGACTGATGCATGCTCCAGACAGGTGGAAATGAGGTGGCGGCCATTTTCACGATAATTTCTGGCCACACCCTTAATGGTCAGATTATTGGCCTCGGTAGCACCCGAGGTATAGATAATCTCCATATTTAAGCAGTTTAATTGATTCTTTATTTTGATGGTAGCATTTTCAATGAGCTGTTTCCCGTTTTTGCCCAAAAGATGTGCGCCGTTGGCGTTGCCGAAAGCGTCCTGGCTGATACGACAAAACAGATCCAGGACCTGGGCATCCACTGGGGTATCGGCGGCGTAATCCAAATATATCACGTGTTATCTCCGTTCTAAACCGAATCATGCAGTAATGACTGTAGCGGTTCATAAAAAATACCCAGGAGATCATATCGAAATCGCCAGGCTAATATCCTAATTATACTATAGAAATACTTGTAATAAAATGAAGATTTCAAATTTTAAGGATTGCTTTGGGTATTAAGTAAAGTAGCTAATGCGTTAAAAAAAGAAAAAAAGAGTTGACAAGCAAAAGAATAGACAATATAATAATTCATATAGAAATAATATGAAATGTTATAAGAAATGAGGTATCACGATGTCAAAAATTGCAAAAAATCTGACCGACTTAATTGGAAACACTCCTCTTCTAGAGCTGGTAAATTATGAAAAAAACCTGAACCTGGAAGCGAAAGTAATTGCAAAACTTGAGTATTTTAACCCTTTATCCTCTGTTAAAGATCGAATCGGTTTCGCCATGATTGATGCGGCTGAAAAAGCTGGTCTGATCAATCAAGATTCGGTGATTATTGAACCGACCAGTGGGAATACCGGTGTTGGTCTGGCTTTTGTAGCCGCTGCAAAAGGGTACCGCTTAATCTTAACGATGCCCGAAACCATGAGTATTGAACGCCGTAACCTGGTTTCAGCTTTAGGGGCTGAACTGGTTTTAACCCCCGGCGCACTGGGAATGAAGGGTGCCATTGCCAAGGCTCAGGAATTGGCGGAAAGCACACCGAATGCGTTTGTACCGCAACAATTTGAAAATCCGGCGAATCCTGAGATTCATAGAACAACCACGGCGGTGGAAATTTGGAATGATACCGATGGAGAAGTGGACATCTTTGTCTCCGGAATCGGAACCGGCGGAACCATTACCGGGGTCGGTGAAGTTTTAAAAGAAAAGAAGCCCGGGGTAAAAATCGTTGCTGTTGAGCCGGAGGCTTCTCCCGTGTTATCAGGCGGAAATCCTGGACCACATAAAATCCAGGGAATTGGTGCCGGGTTTGTTCCCGGAGTCCTTAATACCTCGATATATGATGAAGTCATTAAGGTCAGCAATGAAAATGCTTTCCTGACATCCAAGGAAGTAGGACGGCGCGAAGGACTGTTGGTGGGAATTTCTTCCGGGGCAGCAATCTACGCAGCTACCGAATTGGCAAAACGACCAGAAAATAAAGGCAAAACGATTGTGGTTCTATTGCCAGACACTGGTGAACGTTATCTGTCAACGGGCTTGTTTCAGTAATGAAAATTTCCACTAAGGGCAGGTATGCCTTGCGTTTAATGCTGGACCTGGCGATTAACAACACCGGGGAATACATTCCCATTAAGCGGATTGCTGAGCGCCAGGAGATTTCAGAAAAATATTTGGAACAGATCATTACCCAGATTTCACGAGCTGGCTTTGTTCGCAGCGTTCGTGGTTCTCAGGGCGGTTATCAGTTGGCCAGTCCCCCGGAAGATTATACCGTGGGGATGATTGTACGGTTACTAGAAGGTGAGTTGTCACCGGTTATTTTGAGTGATGAAGCGGGAGTTTATGAGCAAGCAGACCGTCATGTCACCGCAGATGTCTGGCAGGAAATCAAAGATGCCATTGATCAGGTAGTGGATAACATTACCTTGGCCGAACTGGTAAGACGCTATCACGAAAAAGGTAACTGTGAGTATTACATCTGATTCGGCTTATTTTGGTTTGTTATTTCGTAAATTCAAGAGCGGTGCGCTATAGTGTTTAATCATCAAGAATGAATTTAAAAAAAGACATGATTTGAAGCAGAGGCTTCAAATCATGTCTTTTTGCATAAAGAAGAAATCATATCAGTTTAGTGTAAAAAAATATTGACAAATGAAAAAGCATCTAATACAATAATCATACCAAACATATAGGAGATGTATGTTAATCAAGGAGGGAATTATTAAATGTCTTTAAACAAACAGGAATTATTCGACAAACTGGCAGCGTCAATTGTAGACATGGATGAGGATTTAACCATTGAACTCAGTAATCAGGTGATCGCTGAAGGAATTGATGCCTATGAAGCTATCGTCAATGGACTGACCGTTGGGATGAATCAGGCAGGAAAATTATTTGATGAAGAAGAATACTTTGTACCCGAATTATTAATGTGCTCGGACGCCATGTATTCGGGTCTAAATATCCTAAAACCCCATATTAAGATTAACTCACACGAAACCAAACGAAAAGCCGTCATTGGCGTAATTGAAGGGGATACCCACGATATCGGAAAGAATCTGGTAAAGATTATGCTGGAAACCGGCGGCTATGATATTGTGGATCTGGGACGTGATGTTTCTCCAACTACTTTTGTGGAACGAGCTAAAGAAGAACAAGCTGAATTCATTTTCATTTCAACATTAATGACAACGACCATGGAAGGTATGAACGAGGTCGTCGAAATTTTAGTCGAAGAAAAAATAAGAGAAGACTATAAGGTCTTAATCGGTGGTGGTCCGGTTTCCCAATCCTATGCTGACAAGATTGGTGCCGATGGCTATGCAGAGAATGCTGCCGAAGCGGTAAAATTGGCGAACAACATTGTTGCCGCATATGGAAATGAGCTCTAAGAAAAAATTCACAAAAATACGCAAAGACGATTAAATTGGAGGAAATCATCTATGTCATTGATACAAAGAAATGAAGAAATAACATCACTGGAACGCGTTGTTCTGACTCTGCAACGAAAAGAAGTTGACCGGATTCCGGCGATTCCCCTGGTCTGCGGCGCTTCCTATCGGGTGATCGGATCACGTTATGATAAATGGTCTCAGGATGCCGAAATTGCGACCCAAAGTCTCCTGGCAGCCCAGGAACTAATCGGTCAGGATGCCTTTTTGCTGCTGGTCGACCTTTCTGTTGAAGCGGCTGACTTCGGCCAGGAACTAATTTTTCCTAAATTCAGTACCGCCTATCCTGATTTTAACAACCAGTATATAAAAACAGCTGGGGAATACGACAAGATCAAAAAAATTAACCCGAGAGAGACCACACGGATGAAGCAGGTTGTCGATACGGTCAGAGGTTTATCAGAAGCAAAAGGCAATGAAGTTGCCATCTTCGGATTTGTCTATGGCCCGCTGGGGGTTTTGT
>JAHIQT010000164.1 GCA_018903255.1 Bacillota bacterium
ATAATGAAACCTTAGCTTCAAAAAACGAGATCGATTATACAACTGCATCATGGATAGCTTATCAAAAGGTGCTAGATTCCAATTATATGGATGAAGATAAATCCCAGGCTCAGATTGATGCGGCGGTACGGAATATCAAGAAAGCCCAGTTAAAACTGACAGAAGCTGGAGATCTGACTGCGTATTTATTTTTAATGGAAAACAATAAAAATCTAGGTATTCCGATGGTAGAAGGACACTACACCTCAGCGACCTGGACAACTTATCAGAAGATTCTCGATAAGAACGAAATGAATCGGGATAAATCCCAAAAACAGATTGATACTGCGGTCGTTGCCATTGAACGGGCTCAGAAAAACCTTAAAGTAAAAGGCGATATGACTGAGTACAATACAACACTGGCGCAGGTCAAGGAAGCAGACTGGACCGTAGCCAGCTGGACCGCCTATATGAAAGTGGTCATGTCCAAGGATAACTATATGACCGGCGATAACGATGAGGCCGCGATTAAGCGAGCCATTGGCAATATTAAGCTGGCGCAGACGACGGTACTGAAGAAAAAAGGGAATGTCGATGATTATAATAAATTGATTGCCAAATATGTCGGCCAGGCGGATAAGTTTACCACTAAGGGCTGGAATGCCTACATGGCAGTGCTGACAAAGAATGTGATGACAACTGAAAACACCCAGGATCAGATTGCATCAGCGATGACCTTTATTACTTTTGCTCAGGAAGACTTATTGAAGAATCCGGCAGCCTATCTGGGGGATTATACCCGGATACTGGGTCTGGTAGATGACGAAAGTACCTATACACCTGAATCATGGACAGCCTACATGGTAATTGTCAGAAAGTATCAGAATATCAGCAAAGACAGTCTCCAAAGCGATGTTGATAAAGCAGCTGCCGCAATTTTAAAGGCTCAGTCCGATGTTCTGGTCAGACAGAATGGTACTGAATTGAAAGCCTTCCAAAAAGTATTGGAATTGTACCAGAACAATTTCCGTTCCGGTTCAGGTAATTTCTATAATATCAAGGATAGTATCAGCAATTGGGAACTTTATGAAAAGGCAGTGCTTCAATATGCCGGATTCTATGAAGATTATACCTGGAAGCCAACGGTAATTACCACTCAAAGTAAACCGACAGAAATTGTAACGGCCACCAATACCATTGATGCAGCCATCCGAGCTTTGCGACCAGATACTAGCTTGGGGTTGGATAGTGCCATTACTACTTACCTGACAGCAAAAGCAGCAGCGATTCCTTGGGATAATGCGGCAATTGCGCTGAAGTATACAGAAACAAGTTATAAAGCCTATGCGGCTTTATGTCAAGCTAACGATATACCAAACCTCATTATCGCTTCAAACGGCACCTTAATCAATGCACAGATGCTCATTGACGCAGCAACAGCCATAAATAATGCAAATCTATACAGCAAACCGGTTGAACGTGCTACGGATGGAGATGTTCAAGCCTTTAGAGCAGAAAAAAACTGGTATTCAGAATTCAAAAAAGACTATTACACAAGGGCACGCTGGACAGAGTATGAATCTAAGATTACGAAAACCTATTATGATTTGGATCACCCTGAGGAAATTGAACAAACCAAGATTCAGTCTGACACCAACACTATTGTGGCATTACGTGCTGCATTGATTTACAATGCCACCTATATAATGGAACAGGCGCGTATTACAGCAGTTAACTTAGGATCTTTCAGCCTAAGTGGCACCCAAAACAATGTGCTTGAACGGACAAAAGCGCTGATGACTGGCACAAATCTTGATGGTTTTAACATTACCAATTATGAAGTAACTTTTGAACAGATTAGTGGTAGCGAAAAAGGAACTGCAACAATCAATTCAGATGGAAGCATTGCTTCTGTAGGTGATGGTAAAGCGACGGTTAAAATTAGCATTAGAGCATTAAATGACAGTATCTCAACGGAGATTAAAACTACTGGCGAATTAACATTGACCATCATACCATAAGATTTTTCTTTTAAGGGGATGTGATAACTAAAGCAAAAAGTTCAACTGACAGATCTGAAGGCCAGCCTTCAGATCTGTTTTTTTTGGCATAACGAAGGTGAAGTTGAATTAATTTACTTGAAAATATGCTCCTTAAAGGTTAAAATAGATAAGAAAGTAGCTGTAACGTTTTAGTGATCAAACGAATTTGAGGAGTTTGTGAGAAAAACTTAACAGCGGTGAAAGGGGATTTTATGAAAAGTAGATTTAAAAAAGGACTTGGTTGTTTGGTTGTCACGATGATGGTTGTCAGTCTCGCGCCGATGGGGGTTTGGGCAGAGGCAGAAGTGCCAGTTGACAATGCTGGGATGAGTGAGAATCAGAAAGTTGCTGTAACCATATCCACGGATGCGGTTGCGATAACAGGAGAGACCGTCTCCGCAAGTGCGGCGGAAAATGGCTTTACCTACACCGAAGTGGCTGGAGGCGTATCGATTATCAAATATACTGGTGGTAGTGCAGACGTGGTCATTCCCGATACTCTAGGTGGGAAAACGGTTATTGAAATTGGTGATCTGGCCTTTTTTGAGTTTAGTAATCTCAATTCGGTAGTGCTTAATAATAGTTTAATGAGAATCGGGAAAAATGCTTTTGGGGGATGTGCTAACCTTAAGAGCATTAGCTTACCATCGGGAGTAGTGTCGATTGGAGCCGAAAGTTTCTCGGGTTGTAAAAGTCTCGCGTCGGTTTCACTTAACGCGGGCTTAACAGCCATTGGAGCTAAAGCTTTTTACAATTGCAGCAAGCTAACAGAAATAGTAATTCCAGACAGTGTTAAAACAATTGAAGCCAGCAATGCCGGCGGAACCTTTGAAAAATGTACCAACCTACGATCGGCAACCCTTGGAAAAGGAGTGACATCCATTGTAATGAATATGTTTAATGATTGCTATAAACTAAACTCAATTACAATGAATGGAAAGGTTACAACCATTGAACAATATGCGTTTAGTAATTGTATCAGTTTGGAATCTTTTTCATTTCCCAAAACCCTGGTAAGTATCGGAAATAGTGCCTTTGCAGGTTGTACTGGGCTTGAAACCTTGTTCATCCCGGCTAATATTCAAACAATTGGTAACGGTGCTTTTGCTAACTGTACACAACTTACAAATCTCCGTTTTGCAAAAGGGTTGCTATCAATTTATGATGGTGCATTCTCAAATTGTAATCAATTGACCAAGGTGAGCTTACCGGTAACACTGGTCAATTTGGGAACTTTTTCCAGCCAGAGTGAGGATGGGGTTTTTGCCAATTGTCCCAAGCTGGTAGAGGTAACCATACCCGAGTCGGTAAAAGAAATCAACAAAAAAGCCTTTAACAACTCATTGCTTGTTAATATCCACGGCGTGATTGGATCCTATGCTGACACCTTCGCTAAGGCCAATAACATCCCTTTTAGCGGAATAACCAATGAGACCTTTACCTGCTCCTATCGAACACATGTCCAGAATGTTGGCTGGCAAGATTGGATGACTAACGGTGAGACAAGTGGAACATCCGGTAAGGGATTAAGATTAGAAGGAATCCAAGTTGTGATTGATGATTCGGCCTATGATGTTGGCATTGAATACCGAACCCATGTTGAAAATATAGGCTGGCAAGAAAGCAAGGTTAACGGAGATTTAAGCGGAACATCGGGAAGGGGATTACGGCTGGAAGCGATTCGTATTAATCTCAATGGTTTGGATGCCGATCAATTTGATGTTTATTATCGTGTTCATGCTCAGAATTTTGGTTGGATGGATTGGGCTAAAAATGGCCAGGATTCAGGAACCGCTGGTTATGGCTATCGACTAGAAGGTGTTCAGATTGTGGTTGTTTCGAAAGGTGCTCCTGCCCCGGGATCGACTGATCGGCCATTTGCCAGTCGCTAGGCACATACGTTAAAAAATGGCATTTTAGCAATGAAAAAAGACAGATTTGAAGCTGCATTCAAATCTGTCTTTTTCGTTTAATTTCGGTGAAAAATCACGAAACCCCATCCACCACAACTTCCATCCCAGCCAGATCAAACCCCTCGGCGCAGTAAACCGAAAAATTGTAGTTTTCGGTGCTCCAGGTAGCCAAACCGGCTCCGTCGTCATACTGGAATAATACCTCAGCTCCGGAAAGATTGGTTTTTGTCTGGCCATTGTCAAACGCGCGATAAACCCCAGACCAATTCTCCACCTCGGGGTCAGTCTTTCGAACCGTGTAGGTGACGCCACCCAGGGTAAAGTCAGCCTGAGCGAGGTTGTCAGCGATCGTAAAATACTTGACATCTGTAATCCCAGCGGGTAAGCTTTCAAAGCTAAAGCCGATCGCGTCCTTGATTGCTTCACTTGAAGCATATTCCACCATCGGGTTAGGAATCTCAGTCTTGGAATCATCTTTTTTCTCGGCAGCAGGTGTGCAGCCAGTAAAAAGAAGGGCAGTCAGGGAAACTAGAATCAAGCTGGCTAAAATAGTTTTTTTTGATTTCATAGGGTACCTCTCTTTAATTGTATGACATGGGTATTATGACATGGGGACGTTTCGTTTGTCATGATATTGGCGGGCGATTGAGAATGACCAAGGAGTCAGACCCTCGCCCATCAACCCAAGATTAGCAGCGTAGTAAAAAAGTAAAACCAGCGTAACGCATGAGTTCGTAGGGGCGGTTAGTACCCGCCCGCACGCTAACCTACATCATATCGGGCAGCTGGTCTCCTGTGCCACATGGGTAAACTGACTCTTGCCACTGGCATAATCGGCCACGCATTGGCCGTGTCCCAGTAGCTTAAATTTATAGCTCAGCAGCCCATCGAGCCCCACCGGGCCGCGGGCATGGAGCTTGCCGGTGCTGATTCCCACCTCAGCGCCAAAGCCGAAACGGAAGCCATCGCTGAAGCGGGTCGAACAGTTCCAAAAAACCCCGGCTGAATCGACCAAGGTCATAAAGGTTTGGGCGGTCGCTTCGGTAGTGGTTAAAATCACATCGGTATGGCCAGACCCGTAGGTGTTGATATGGTTAATCGCAGCAGCCAGATCAGGAACAATTTTTATCGATAGGATATAATCCAGATATTCGGTTTTCCAGTCGTTCTCGGTGGCCGTTTCCACTGCGATAATCGCCTGGGTGGCGGTGTCGCCCTTAATATGAACAGCCTTTGCTTCCAGTGCGGTTTTAAGTGATGGCAGTAGTGCTTCCGCAATGTTCTGATTAACCAGCAGCGTTTCTAAGGTATTGCAGGCCGCCACATACTGGGTTTTGGAATCCACAATAATCGCGACAGCTTGCGCCAGATCAGCGTCCTCATGGACATAAACATGGCAGATGCCATCGGCGTGACCCATTACCGGGATATTGGAATTGTTCATAATATATTGAACAAAACTATTCGAACCCCGGGGAATGATCAGATCAATGTACTGATCTAGCGCCAACATGGCGGTGACGTCTTCGCGGGTTTCCAGATTTTGGATCCAATTAGCAGGTAGACCCACCGAAGCGGTAGCCTGATCAATAATTTTGGCCAGGATCCGATTGGTTTCCAGTGCTTCGCGACCGCCTTTTAAGAGTACCGCATTGCCGCTTTTCAGGCAAAGAGTCGAAATCTGTACAAAGGCATCGGGTCGGGATTCAAAAATAACCCCAATCACCCCGATTGGACAGGTGACCTTGTAGAGATCTAGACCTTCGTCCAGCTGGGTAGAGAGCTTGGTAGCTCCTAGTGGATCACTTAGTTCAATTAGACTGTGAATACCCTGGATCACGTCATTAATTTTGTCCGCATCAAAGGTCAGGCGTTTGAGCAGCGGAGCTCCCAGTTGCTCTTCCTTTGAGCGTTTCATGTCTGCCTGGTTGGCGGCGACAATGGCATCGGTGTTTTCTTGCAGCGCTTTGGCAATCGCGAGCAGGCCAGCGTTGCGTTTTTCGGTATCAGTGGCGGCCAGTAAAATACCGGCCTCTCGGGCAATTTTTCCCAATTGTTCCATATGCATGGGCGTGTCCTCCTTAAAATTTGGCTTGGGTTTCCGGGCGTATGACATGGGGACGTTTCGTTTGTCATATCGCGGTTTGCTGCGGTTCAAAGGCGATGGTCTGAGGCTTTGGTGATCGGTGATCATCCATACCACCACAATTACTTGGCTAACAAATTATCGCGGATCTTCTTAAAATCTTTCTCCCGCAAATCGGTTTTTTCCATTAAATAGCTTTCGACATTTCCAAAATTGTTATTGACATAATCCATTGAAATCTTTAACCAGGCCGGCTTAACCCCGTAAAATTCCCAGAGGTGGTAATTTTCGATGCCCAGTTCCTCGGACATGATATTGCCCAGTAGGTTAAAGCTTTCATCAAAGGTCAGGTTGGTGAGGGTATAATCGGACAGGATTACATCCTCCTTGACGCCCAGCAGGCTTAAAATCAGATAGGTCATAAAGCCGGTGCGGTCTTTGCCGTTGGTGCAGTGGTAAAGAATCGGGAATTCTGATGGTTCGGTTAAATACTTAAGCACTTCGGCAAAGCGTTGGGCGCGGTCTTCGGTCTGGATTTTGTAGATGTGACGCATGAATTCATCGACAGCTCCGGGTTTGGTGAAATCCTTGTGATCCAGCTCCATATCGGCGCTGGAAAAAATCGGGAGCAGGTGATACTCGGCGGTTTTAGGGAGTCGGTCGGCCTGCCGTTCTGATTTGGATTTATTTCTAAAGTCAAAGACGTGTTTGAGTCGCAAAGCGGCAAAATAGGCCACGTCTTTATCGGAGAGATGAGCCAGTTCTTCACTGCGGATAACCTTCCGCCATTTTATCTTTCGGCCATCAATTCCGGTATAGCCGCCGATGTCGCGGATATTGATGGAGTTTTCCAGTTGGATCAGCCGTTTGCCCAGCTGGGTTTCTTCGCAGAAGATCAGATTATTTTCATCTTTAAAATTATACAGGGTTCGTCCATTTGGCGCAATCAGCCCCGGATAAGTCTTTTTTGCTTGATCCGTTTTGATCGGATTAAGGTCTGCGGAGATGATGGTTTGCAATTTATTTTGATCGACAAGTTCTGTGGCTGACTGATTTTTAGCTGGTGAACTTTGGGTCAAAATAGCTTGCGGATTGGCTTTAAGGTTAGCATTAAGAACCGATGGGGTTTGCGCCAGCTGTTTTTTTTGGAGCAGCCTTCTCACCAGAAAATAGGCTGGAACGGCAGCAACAGCGCCGGCAATAATAGCGATGGTGGTTACTTTTTTCATTGATGATTTCCTTTCTGTGACTTCGTTAATTTCTAGTTTATATACAATGATAATGCAATGACAAGGCAATAACAATGCAATGATTATAAGTGATGACTATGTTATGATTATAGCATAAACTTAAGAAAAAAAGTCTTTAAAATGAGAGGAGTAATCATGAATACCATAAAAATTCAGGAACATGCCAGTAATCCACAAAAAACAGTGGGAATCTATTGCCATATACCATTTTGCCTAAAAAAATGTGCTTACTGCGATTTTGCTTCCTTTTCCTGTCTGGGTGAGGAGAAAATCACAGATTATTTTAAAGCCCTATATCAAGAAATGAAAAATTTTGCCGCAGTGAATATCGATTCGGTTAGGCCGGTCGTTGACACGATTTATTTTGGCGGTGGCACACCATCCTCGGTTGCGGCTGAACATATTGAAAAAAGCCTGCTCCTTTTAAGGGAAGTCTTTGTGATTAAAGATGAAGCTGAGATCACGATCGAAATTAATCCGGGAACCTTAACCAAAGAAAAGGCCAGTCATTACAAAAAAGCGGGGATCAACCGGATCAGTATCGGCCTACAGGCCTGGCAGGACTTTCTGCTTAAAATCCTCGGTCGGGTTCACAGTCAGTCGGACTTTATTAAATCGATGGAGATTTTAAAAAGCACCGGCTTTGAAAACATCAGCGTCGATGTGATGGTGGGATTACCGGGTCAGAAGTTATTTGATGTGATTGAGACATTGACGGCGCTGATGGTGTTTTCGCCCACCCATCTGTCCTGTTACAGCCTGATATTAGAGCCAGGCACTCCGATGGCCAACTGGGTTGAGGCAGGCCAGCTAAATCTGCCGGATGAAGATGAGGAGCGGGAAATGCATTGGGCAGTGGATGCTTTTCTAAAGGAACAAGGCTACGCGCATTATGAAATCTCCAGTTACTGTAAACCGGGCTATCAAAGCCGCCACAATCTTAAATATTGGGAGCTGGCAAGCTATCTGGGCTTTGGCCTGGGTGCCCATGGTTACTATAATGGTAGGCGCTACGGCAATACCACTAAACTCAGTCAATATATTGATCGATTAACAGCCGGAGAATCCCCGGGAAGTTTAGAGCCGCTGATGGAAGCCCAGGAAATGATGAGTGAGTGGATGTTTTTAGGTTTGCGCAAGCTGGCTGGAATTCGGGAGGCTGATTTTATCGCCCGCTTTGGTCAGAGTTATTTTGTCTCCTATGGAGAAGTAATCAAGCCGCTGATTGCCGATGGCTTGTTGCAATGGGATGGCGTGGATTTAAAGCTGACACCGCGAGGACAAGACTTTGCCAATCAGGTATTTATGGCCTTTTTATAGATGAAATCAGATCAAAAAAATATCTTAAGAAAACTTTAAAAGGTGAGTAAGCTATTATAGAAACTAGTTGACAAAGTAGGAGCAGGATGTTATATTTAATTCAGATGTTAGCACTCGATTATTGTGAGTGCTAATAACGAGGTGAATCATGGAACTTAATGCACGTAAAAAGAAAATACTCGAAGTGATCATCCGTGATTACATCAATACCGCCGAGCCGGTTGGCTCCCGTACCCTTTCAAAAAGATGTAACCTGGGCATCAGCCCGGCGACCATCCGTAATGAAATGGCCGATCTTGAGGAATTAGGTTTTCTGGTTCAACCCCATACCTCTTCGGGACGGATTCCAACCCAGCAGGCCTATCGCTATTATGTGGATGAAATCATGGAGATTCAGAAACTTGAGAAAATGATCCGAACCGATATTCATCGCGGATTTTTGGATCACAATACCGAACTGGGGCCAACGATGTCCCATACGGCGCAGGTTCTATCACAGTTAACCAATTACACTGCGGTGGTTCTGGCACCTCGGGTTACAAATTTTAATTGCAAGCATGTTCAGATTGTTTCTTTAATTAAAAACAGGGTACTTATGGTAGTAGTGACCCAGGAGGGGATGGCCAAGAATATTGAGGTAACCCTTTCCCAGGAGGTTGACGCGATTCTGGCGCTAAAGCTTTCCAACGTGATCAATGGATTCTTGAAAAACACCATTCTCAGTGATATGAGTTCGGAGCTGATTGATCAGATTCAGGAAATGTCGCCAGCTGAAAGCAAGCTGATCCATGAGATTATCCCCCACCTCAAGAAAGCCTTAATGGAGGATGACTCAGAAGTTCACTCGACTGGGCTAACGAACCTTTTTAATTATCCGGAATTTAGTGATGTCAACAAGATCAAGCAACTGATCAATATTGTCCAGGAAAAACAGGTATTGTCAGAAATGATGACATCCAAGGATGGTAATCGGGTCATTCGGATCAAAATAGGCAGCGAGAATGACAATGAAAATCTTAAGGATTTTAGCATTATCACCTCCACTTATGAACTGGATGGGGAGATGATGGGTGCCTTTGGGGTTATCGGGCCGACCCGGATGAACTATGACAATGTATCGTCAGTGCTTAATTACATTCGCAATGAGTTAAATTTACATATCTCAAATTTATTAATGAAATAGGTGATTATATGATAAAAGAAGAGGGAATCAAAACAGAAGAAATCAAAACAGAGACCATCGAAGAAAATGATAAAACCCGGATAGATGAAGCCGAACCGCTTACTGACGAGGAATTAACAGATGAAATTGACGAAGCGGTATCGCCAGAAGAGGTTTTGAAAGAGATTGTAAAGGAGGATGAGGCCATCTTGAATCGACTGGTTCGACTTCAGGCTGATTTTGAAAATTTCAAAAAGCGCAGTCAAAAAGAAAAAACAGAAATGTATCAGTTTGCATCAGAAAACTTTGCGACTAAGCTGTTGCCAGTTATGGACAACTTAGAACGAGCCGAAGCCGCCTTAACCGATGCCAGCGAGGAAGCCAGGGGTTATATTGACGGATTAGATATGGTTTTTAGACAGCTCAAGGATGTCCTTAAAGAAGAAGGTCTAGAAGAAATTGTTTGTGAAGGTCCCTTCGATCCGAATCTCCACCACGGTGTGGCGGTCGGTGCGGATGACGAAAAGGAAGACCAGGATATTATTGATGTTTTCCAAAAAGGCTACAAGTTTAAGGGTAAGGTGATCCGGCCAGCGATGGTTAAGGTTTGCAGCAAATAAAAACATAGTAAATTAAGTTAATAGAATAAAGCAATATAAGTTGAATAAAATATTGTCCCGTAGGGGCGATCCGTGATGACCAAGGGGTCAGACCTTCGCCCGCACACTGCACAATTGGCAGTTCAACTTGCAAAAGTTTAATTCAACGTATGTAGAAACTAGTGTAAAAATTAAAACAGTCTAAAATTGAAAATATGCAGGTGAAATCACCGGTTCGCAATTTTCATTTTAATAATATTCACTTAATAAAATCGTAAACATTCTTAGGAGGAAATAGATATGAGCAAAGAAAAAATTATCGGGATTGACTTAGGAACGACAAACTCTTGTGTAGCCGTTTTAGAAGGCGGTGAAGCCGTTGTTATCCCTAACGCAGAAGGAAATAGAACCACTCCATCAGTAGTAGCTTTTGCCAAAGATGGCGAACGACTAGTTGGTCAGGTGGCCAAACGACAGGCAGTTACGAATCCAGATCGCACCATTTCTTCAATTAAACGTGATATGGGTACCGATCGCAAAGTAACAGTTGATGATAAAAATTATACACCACAGGAAATTTCAGCGATGATCCTGCAAAAATTAAAAGCCGATGCTGAAGCTTACCTGGGCGAAACGGTTAGTAAAGCGGTTATTACCGTTCCTGCATACTTTAGTGATGCCCAAAGACAGGCAACCAAGGATGCCGGCCGGATTGCCGGACTGGAAGTTTTAAGAATTATCAATGAACCAACTGCAGCAGCCTTAGCCTATGGTTTAGATAAAGATGCCAATGACAAGATCATGGTCTATGACCTTGGTGGCGGAACCTTTGATGTCTCGATCCTGGAGTTGGGCGATGGCGTTTTCGAAGTTAAGTCAACCAATGGGAATAATCACCTGGGTGGTGATGACTTCGACCAGAAAATCATCGATTGGATGGCAGCCGAGTTTAAGAAAACCCACGGACTTGATCTTAAAAATGATAAAATGGCACTTCAGAGACTTAAAGAAGCGGCTGAAAAAGCAAAAATTGAATTATCAACCGTTATGAAATCAGATATTAATTTACCCTTTATTACGGCAACAGCAGAGGGTCCTCAGCATTTAGAATTATCACTGACCCGGGCAAAATTTGATGAATTAACCTCAGACCTGGTCAAGAATACGATTGGACCAGTTGAAAAAGCCATGAAAGATGCCGGAATTTCCAAAAATGAATTGGATAAGGTCATTCTGGTTGGTGGTTCGACAAGAACACCGTCAGTACAGGATGCGGTTAAGAATATTACTGGTGAAGATGCCTATAAAGGCATTAACCCGGATGAATGTGTGGCCATCGGAGCGGCTATCCAGGCTGGTGTATTAGCAGGCGAAGTCCATGATGTATTACTTCTTGATGTAACCCCATTATCACTGGGCATTGAAACTCTGGGCGGTGTGTTTACCCGATTAATCGACCGAAATACCACCATCCCTACCAAGAAAAGCCAGACCTTCTCGACAGCAGCGGATAATCAGACCGCGGTTGACATCCATGTTTTACAGGGTGAACGAGAAATGTCCAAAGATAACAAAACCTTGGGACGCTTCCAATTAACCGGTATTCCATCAGCTCGACGTGGTATTCCACAAATTGAAGTAACCTTTGATATTGATGCCAATGGGATTGTTAATGTATCGGCTAAGGATATGGGAACCGGCAAGTCTCAAAATGTCGTGATTAAATCGACCACCAACATGAGTGATGATGAAATTGATAAAGCCGTTAAAGAAGCGGAACAACACGCAGAAGAAGATAAAAAAATTAAAGCCTTAATTGAAGCGAAAAATATTGCCGATTCAACCATCTATCAAACCGAGCAGTCATTAAAAGAAATGGAAGGCAAGGTTTCAGATGAGGATAAGGCCAAGGTTGAAGCAGCCATGGCAGAGCTAAAAACTGCCAGCGAAGGCGACGATGTCGAAGCCATTATCAAGGCGACCGAAGCACTCAATGAAGCCTTCTATCCACTAGCTCAGAAAATGTATGAAGAAGCAGCGGCTCAACAAGCTCCCGACGAGCAAGATTCATCAGATCAAGGCGATGATGATGATGTTGTCGATGCTGAATATGAGGAAGTAAAAGAGTAAGATTTGCCTGTAACCGGCAAAAACCAGTGGCAGCCAAGGCTGCCACTCTTTTTCGTGGAGGCAACGAGCCAAGTGGGAACTTGCTCACATTTGGCGACTGCCCGCGAACGGCTCAAAAGGCGGGTGAGCGTTTTGAAAAGTTTCGTGGAGAAGCATAACAAAATGGTTATCAAATTGCTATAGATGTGATGCATTATATCGTAGGGGCGATCGAGGATCGCCCCTACGAACCATAATTTTCAGATTGTGGGAATGTACATACTATCAAAAAAACGTTGATTCTTTGCTTCAAAAAGGTATAATTAGTAGTTGGTTAGTTGGCGTTTAGGATTCAAAAGAGGTGAGAGTATTTATGAGTGAAAAAAGAGATTACTATGAGGTGCTGGGGGTCGGTAAAGATTCCAGCCCGGATGAGATAAAAAAAGCCTATCGAAAAAAGGCCATGGAATTCCATCCGGATAAAAATCCGGGGGATAGTGTTGCTGAAGAAAAATTCAAGGAAGCCAATGAAGCCTATGAAATCTTAAGCGACGAAGAGAAAAAATCCCGTTATGATCAATATGGCCATGCCGGGGTAGACCCCAGTGCCGGCGGTTACGGCGGTGGCGGTTTTAGTGGCGGTGGCTTTGGCGGTTTTGAGGATATCTTTGGCGATATTTTTAGTGCTTTTGGCGGCGGCGGCGGATTTGGCGGCGGTCGTGGCGGTCGTCGTTCCAACCGTGGATCGGATATGAAGATCAATATCAATCTGTCTTTCCATGAGGCTGTTTTTGGTATTGAAAAGAAGATTAAAATCAAACGTAACGAAGAGTGTGGAAGCTGTGGTGGCTCAGGAGCCGAAAAAGGCTCAACGTCAAAAACCTGTGATCAATGCGGCGGTGCCGGTCAGGTTTATGTCCGCCAACAGACTCCGTTTGGAACGGTTCAGCAGGTTCACACCTGCGACAAGTGCCATGGTGAAGGCAAAATCATTGATAAACCCTGTCCCACCTGTCATGGCTCCGGCCTTGAATCCAAGGAACGCACCATCAGTATTAAAATCCCAGCTGGGGTATACGACGGCTCGATTCTGCCACTAAGAGGTCAAGGCAATGCCGGGCCAAACCATGGCAGTACCGGCGATTTGCTAGTCTATATCAGTGTCCGTGAAGATCCCTTATTTAAACGAAACGATGACGATATTTACTATGAACTGCCGATCACCTATGCTCAGGCAGCCATGGGCGACAGCATTGTGGTGCCTACCATTGACAGCAAGATCAAGCTTAAAATACCAGAAGGTACCCAAAACGGCAAGGTTTTCCGCTTAAAAGGAAAAGGCGTTCCCAACGTCAATGGTCGTGGTCGCGGTGATCAATTTATCACCATCAAAGTGGAAGTGCCCCGTAAGCTGACTCGTGAACAGCGCCATGCACTGAGTGAGTATGCCAAGGTTGCCGGTGAAGATGCTCACCCTGAAGGCAAGCGTTTCTGGTCGCGGGTAGAAGCTGAGGAAAAGGAAAGTCATCCTAAAAAAGATGCCTGATCGTCTTTAGGTTATCGAGAACTTAACGTGCCGAACAATTGTCGGTACTACATTAATGCTTAAAATTTTAAATGCCGGAGAAATCCGGCATTTTTTATTTAATAGGAAATTACGCAAAACAAGAAAAAATAAAATAAACGCCCAAAAGGAAAAAAGGGTATAACAAACAAGCCTTCAAACGAATGAAAAAAGATCAGAAGATGAAGAGATCCTCATCATCGAAGAAAGCAT
>JAHIQT010000165.1 GCA_018903255.1 Bacillota bacterium
GCGCTGTCAGTAACATTTCTTTTAATCTGCCAGCCCGTAAAATGGTTAACATGGGCTTTACCGTCTTGGCGATGAATGCCGGCCTCGATAGTGCCATTCTTGACCCCACCAATGGTGATCTGATGGGGATCATCTTCGCCACGGAAGCGTTACTTGGCGAAGACGACTACTGCATGGAGTACATCGGCGCCTACCGCGAAGGAATCTTTGGTCAGAAAAAATAGTCACTATGATTCAGCGGACACACTTTTAATAAGAAACAAATCCGGTCAGCTGATCACACAATCAGCTGCCTGGTTATTGACTACCATTTACAAATAAATTACTACTGAATAGGAGAAAAAAGATGTCAAAAATTCAAGAAGTTAAAGCAAAAGTAGAAATTGGTAAAACCAAACTGATTCCCGGACTGGTTCAGGAAGCCCTCGATGAAGGCAATGCCCCTGGCGAAATTCTGCAGGCGATGGTTGATTCAATGAGCGTCGTTGGCGAAAAATTCTCAGCCGGCGAAATCTTTGTTCCCGAAATGTTAATTGCTGCTAAAGCGATGTCAAAAGGCGTTGATGTGTTACGTCCGCTATTGGCTGGTGACAACTCCGCTTCTCTCGGAACCTGTGTCATTGGAACCGTTGCCGGAGATTTGCATGATATCGGTAAAAACCTGGTTTCGATGATGATCGAAAGTGCCGGCTTCACGATCGTTGATCTGGGTGTTGATGTGCCCGCCGAAGGCTTTGTCAACGCCATCAAAGAAAACGAAAACGTTACCCTGGTAGCCTGTTCTGGTCTATTGACGACCACCATGCCAGCCCTGAAAGAAGCCGTAGAAACCATCAAAGCCAGCGGCCTGGATGTTAAGGTTATTGTTGGTGGCGCACCGGTGACACCAGAATATGCCGCTGAAATCGGTGCTGACGGATTTGCTCCGGATGCGGGTAGTGCTGCGGTGAAGGCTAAAGAATTAGTTGCCTAAGTAATTCTAAGAAATGCCTTGCCGACTGCCATTAAATACCTAATATGATATTTTACTAAAAGGATTATAAAAAAAAGAAAACGCGTCTGACGTTTTCTTTTTTTATTGCTTATATTTTTTGATATTCCGAGTCATCTTTTGCCAGGGTTTTGCTATCACGATCACCCGCTAAAATTCAATCACAAATGCCTTGGTGTAAGCGTTGATGTTGTCATTAATGTCATAATTTTTTTCAGTATTCATTTGCTGATTGACTGCTGTTGTGATAAATAATCTACCCTGATGTTTTTCAACAATTTTTTTGGCGATTGCCAGCCCCAGTCCGCTGCCATCCTTAGAACTTCGGGATTCATCGGCACAGATAAACGGCTCAAATATCGTCGCTTCAAGCTCTGGTGCTATTTGCTCACCATTATCAGCCACAATAATCTTTATTTTTTGTACACTTGCGATGATTTTTATTAATATTTTCGCACCTTGTTTATTATGCTGATACCCATTAAGTAGAATATTATTAAAAGCTCTTAAAAACTCCCGCTGATCAATTTCACGAATAATCGGCGCTTCAGGAATATCAACTGTAAGCTTGATCGCTTTTTCCTCGAAAAGCTGATAATTCATCGCAATCGCTTCGCGCAACAACCTGCAAATATCAATTTTTTCCAGCTGCATCCGATACTCGTCAGTGCTCAGTTTCGTATATTCAAACAGTAAATCGAGAAGCTCATTGGCTTTTTTAGTCTTGTTATAAATGATCGTCAAAGCCTCTGCCTTATTCTCTTCACTGATCTTACCTTCGTTTAGCGCTTGGGAAAATCCCAGGATTGAGGTCATCGGGGTCTTCAGATCATGGACAATATTAGCATAGAGGATATTACGTTCGTTCACCTGACGATTGGTTTCGGCTATGATTTTCTTATTTATGACCAGGGTATAGGCACGGCTAAACAGCCAGAAACACAAGATGCTGACCAAAAGCCAGAGCAGCAACACCAATCCGGCCACGGCTTCGTCGGTTACTCCCGCCATGATCACGTCAAGCCCATCACTGATCAGTGATTCTGAAATGGATACCAGCAAAGCAAAAATGATAAAATAGCGGGTAATACTTTTTCTTAATCGTTCCATCTATTTCTCCAATCGATAACCCAAACCACGGATGGTGCTAATATTTTCAGCGCCAATCTTATCCCGTAGTTTGCTGATTGCCACCCGAATGGTATTATCATCAACGGCGTAAGCTTCTTCCCAGCCCGCTTCATAAAGCTGCTCTTTAGTAAATACCCGGCCGGGATGCGCCATCAATAAACACATCAGCTTGAGTTCAACCGCAGTGAGACTAATGGCCTGGTTTTCCTTGTACAGGATACACTCAGCCGGATTCAAGATCAGCTCCCGCACTGTCAGCTTGTCCTTTTCATGGCTTAAACTGCGGCTGCCATGGTTCTCTCTGAATCTGGCCCGAACTCTGGCCGCAACCTCCAGCGGATCAAATGGCTTCGTAATATAATCGTCAGCACCAAGGTCGAGGCCCAGAATTTTATCGGCACTTTCAATCTTTGCTGAAATAATCATCACTGGGATATGCCATTCTTTGCGGATCTTTTTTGTCAGTTCAAAGCCATTAATGCGTGGCATCATAATATCCAGCAAGGCTAGATCAATGACATTATTATTGAGAATCTGAATCGCCATCTCACCATCATAGGCTTCAAAAATTGCCACCTCATCTGTTTCCAAGTATAAACGCAACAGTTTCACAATGTCTTTTTCATCATCTGCTATTAAAATATTTTTCATCACGATTCTCCACCTTTTTTTGTTTTTCAATGCTTTTTTTATGCTGACCCGTTTTTAACATGACCAGAAATTATAAAACTGCCAGTACC
>JAHIQT010000166.1 GCA_018903255.1 Bacillota bacterium
AATCAGGTCATAATAATCAGAAAAAATATGCTGTAAAATACTCATGCTTTAATTTTACAACAAATCAAAGATAAAGAAAACCAAAAAACCCCTCAAGATTGAGGGGCAGGGGTGTTGACGTGCCGTAGGCACTTTTTTATATCAAATTTTAGGAGGTCTTATGAAATCTTATAACGTTGCAGTTGTTGGTGCCACTGGGATGGTTGGACAAAAAATGCTCCAGGTGCTGGCTGAACTTAAATTTCCCGTAAAAAACCTTTACCCGATGGCTTCCAAACGGTCTGTCGGTAAAGAAATTATTTTCAACGATAAAAGTTATCTGGTTGAAGAGCTTTGTGACGAAGCCTTTGATCAGGACATTGATATCGCCCTATTCTCGGCCGGTGGTGACACCAGTGAGCGGTTCTCCCCGGTGGCTGCCGCTAAAGGCGTGATTGTGATTGATAACAGCAGCGCCTTCCGGATGGATCCCTTGGTTCCCCTGGTTGTTCCTGAAGTGAACCCGGAAGATCTGGACTGGCATAAAAATATCATTGCCAACCCCAACTGCTCGACCATCCAGGCGGTTGTCGCTTTAAAACCGCTGTATGATGCTTTCGGAATTGAGCGGATTGTCTATTCAACCTACCAGGCCGTTTCCGGCTCCGGCGTTAACGGTTATGCTGATCTCGAAAGAGGGATCAAGGGTGAGGCCAATTCCTTTTACCCCCACCCGATTGCCTATAATGTTTTACCTCACATTGATGTATTTCTGGACAATGGCTATACCAAAGAAGAAATGAAGATGATCAACGAGACCCAGAAGATTCTCCATGACGACAGCCTGCGGATCACCGCCACCACCGTCCGGGTGCCGGTTTACTACAGCCACAGCGAAAGTGTCAATGTTGAGCTGAAAAAGCCCTTTGAGCTTTCGGCCATCCGCCAGCTTTATAGCACCGCCCTGGGGATTGTTCTCCAGGATGATCCCGGCAACAATGTCTACCCACTGGCGCGGACAGCTGAAAACACTGACGCCGTTTATGTCGGCCGGCTGCGCCGCGATTACAGCATCGAAAATGGCCTAAACCTCTGGGTCGTTGCCGACAACATCCGCAAAGGCGCCGCCTCTAATGCCGTCCAGATTGCCTTCGAGCTGATTAACCGCGGATTGATTTAGGCTTGAGGTTGCGGCTAGCTACCGTACCGACCAATTGTTAATCTGTTGTTCGCTACGGATTCGGACAGGCGATGTCGTGTCCGCTCCGATACGCACAACATGATGTAGCAATTTTCGGTACTGCGTTAGTGTTTTCAATTATTGTTCTTCAAAGAACAAAACAATCTATATTCGAACTTTAAAATTGCTTACGTCGTTAACGTTTATTTGGAGAACAGATAACCCCCTACCGACAGTTGATCGGTACGGTATCTCAAACAAACCAAAAAACCAAAATCAAAGGAGATTGAAAATGAGTATTTTTACAGGAAGTTGTGTCGCACTGGTTACCCCGTTTAAAGATGGGAAAGTTGATTTTGAACGTTTTCACAAACTGATTGACTGGCAGATTGAACAAAAAACCGATGCCATTCTAATTGCCGGCACTACCGGTGAAACCTCAACCCTGACCGATGATGAGCATTTAGAACTGCTGCGCGATGCCGGCAAGTACATTAACGGTCGGGTACCCTTTGTGGCCGGAACCGGTAGTAATGATACCGCCTACTCAATTATGCTGTCTAAAGAAGCCGAGCAGGCTGGCGCCGATGCCGCCCTGATCATTAACCCCTATTACAACAAGTCGACCCAACGCGGAATCATCGCCCATATTTCGGCGATTGCCAATGCCATTACCATTCCGGTAATTATTTACAATGTGCCCAGCCGTACCGGCCTGAACATTGAGGTCTCAACCATTAAAGAACTGAGCAAAATCGCCAATGTCGCGGCCGTTAAAGAAGCCAGTGGCGATATCAGCCAGGTTACCGAAATCGCCCGAGTCTGCGGCGATGATATTGATATTTACAGCGGCAACGACGACCATTTGCTGCCGATCCTGTCCGTTGGCGGCAAGGGCGTGATCTCAGTCTCGGCCAATATTATTCCTGCCGAGATGCACGAGCTGGTGACCAGCTTTATGGCCGGCGATCTAAAAAGAGCCCGCGAGCTGCAATTTAGCACCAACCTGGTTAACCGGGCGATGTTTTATGAAACCAACCCGATTCCGATAAAAACGGCGATGGCTCTGATGGGGCTAGATTCTGGCGAAATGCGACTGCCACTAATCGAAATGGAAGAATCCAACAAAGCAAAATTGATTGCCGATTTAAAAACCTACGGCTTATTATAGGAGGCGATGATGATTAATATTTTACTCAGCGGCGTCTCCGGAGCGATGGGCGGCACCCTGCAACAGATTATCGCCGCCAATCCCGACACCCAGGTGGTCGCAGGCTTTGATCAACAGACCAACACCAGCCTGCCCTTTCCGGTTTACACCGATCTGGCAGCTTGCACCGAAGCAATTGATGTGATCATCGATTTTTCACACTTTGCCGCCTTCCCGAAAATTTTCGGGTTTGCTAAAAGTAACAAAATCCCGATTGTGATCGCCACCACCGGCCTGTCTGCCGACGATCTGGCCGCCATTGAAGCAGGCTCGCAAGAATTTCCGGTTTTTAAAACCGCCAATCTGTCTTTGGGGATCAATCTGATTGCCAAGATGCTCACTGAAATGGTCGCCAAGCTCGAAAGCGGCTTTGACATTGAAATCATTGAAAAGCACCACAACAAAAAAATTGACGCCCCCAGCGGCACCGCTTTACTCTTGGCCGACGCCATCAACGCAGGCCTTGAAAGCAAAAAAGACTACTGCTTTGGCCGCTATGGCCGCGATGCCAAACGCACCGAAAACGAACTGGGCATCCACGCCATCCGCGGCGGCACCATCCCCGGCGAACATTCGGTAATCTTCGCCGGCAACGACGAGATCATCGAGGTCAACCACATGGCGCTTTCCAAAAAAGTCTTCGCCGAAGGCGCCGTCAAAGCCGCCCAATACCTGGTCGGAAAGGCGCCCGGCCTCTACGACATGGCCATGGTCGTCAACGACTGATTCAATCGGATAAACACGAAGTATGCACCAGTACCGACAATTGTTACATCATGTTGTACGCATCGGAGCGGACACGGCGTAGCCTGTCCGAATCCGTAGCGAACAACAGATTAACAATTGGTCGGTACGGTAGTTGCAGGACTACCCCCCATCATTCCAGATAAGAAAGGATCATATAACAGTCGATTAATCATAACTGCTACTGATTTAGAGGTTAATCCCATGCACATAGTTGTTCAGAAATACGGTGGCACCTCGGTTGGTTCCACCGAACGGATTTTAAATGTTGCCAAGCGCATCATCGCCAAGAAAAATAGCGGCCACCAGATTGTCGTGGTCGTTTCGGCGATGGGCAAAACCACTGATGAACTGGTCAAGCTGGCCTATGCCATCAATCCCGCCCCATCCAAACGGGAGCTCGATCGGCTGCTATCAACCGGCGAGCAGATTTCCATTTCGCTGCTGTCGATGGCACTGCAGTCACTCGGCTACGATGCCATTTCTTTTACCGGCCCCCAGGTCGGTATCCGCACCAGTGGCCGTCATACCAAATCGCGGATTGCCGGCATTGATACCACTAAAATTTTGGAATCATTAAACGCCGAAAAAATTGTCATCATTGCCGGCTTTCAGGGCGTCAACGAAAATGATGACGTCACCACCCTGGGTCGCGGCGGCTCTGACACCAGTGCTGTTGCGTTGGCCTGTGTTCTCGATGCCCCCTGCGAAATCTACACCGATGTTGAAGGCATTTACGGGGTTGATCCCCGACTTTATTCCAAAGCCAAGAAGCTTGACGCCGTCTCTTATGAAGAAATGTTAGAAATGGCTAGCCTCGGCGCCGGCGTCATGCATCCCCGGGCAATTGAGCTGGCCAGTAAATATGAGACCCCCATCTGGGTGGCATCCAGCGAATTTGAGCTTCCGGGAACGATCATAAAAAAAGGAGAAAAAAGCATGGAAGGACAATCCATCACCGGCGTGGCGATTGACAATGATGAAATCATGATTACCATTCGTGATATTCCCTTTGACACGAATATCACCTCGCAATTTTTTAGTCAATTTGCCACCAAAAGTATTAACATCGATATGATCAGCCAAAGTGCTCCGATTGATGGTCTTATAAATATTTCATTTACCGCACCAGCTTCAGATCTCGATGATGCGAAAAAGATTCTGACTACTTTTCATGAAAAACATCCCGGGATCGGGGTCATTATTGATGAAAATATTTCAAAACTGTCGGTTGTCGGCATTGGTATGCGCAGCCAGTCGGGGGTCGCAGCCAAATTTTTTCAGCTATTAGCCGACAACAACATTCAGATGCTGATGATTACCACCTCAGAAATCCGCATCAGTTGTATCATTCCCTCAGTTGATAAGGATATCGCGGTCACCGCCACTGCCGAAGCCTTTGAATTATAAGATTCACGATAAGAATCATCAGCAATTCATCCGTACAATCCCCAATTACAGGTAAAAATAAGTCCGCAAGCCAAACCGAAAGTTTGGATTGCGGACTTATTTAATGAAAAAGCTTTTTCTTATTCTTTAGCATGACGAGGGTTCTTCGAGACAATATCAATGGCTCGGGTCAGTTCACTAGTCAGATCGGCCTTATGCTGAGTCGTCATTTCATCAATTTTTGAAAACAGCAGCCCTTCATGGGTTACAAAGTAAGCTGGTTTTAGCTTATTGAGCGCAATGGCCTTAATATCTTCGATGCACATTTCGCAGCGGCATAGATCCGGATACTGTTCGAGCATATGCGGTAAAAATGAATCAACCGCATCCTCCATATAATTTTTTAACATCTCTTCTCCTCCAAAGTTTATCGATATCGTTGTTTTATTGTGATTTAGTTAAACGGATACTTCTACTCCCTAGTATACTATTAAAACAACTCTATTTCAACCGTTTTCAGTTCGATATTTGATATTTGCTTTTCAGTCGCAAATCAAAAATATTTCAAATCAGACAAACCTGGTTTTTGCCATTTTTCTTGGCCTGGTATAAGGCCTGGTCGGCGCGATATATGATGCTGTAGACCGTCGCATCATCACTAAAAACAGTGACCCCTAAACTGATGGTGATGTGCTGGTGTTCGAGAAATTGTTTCTGACAGACCCCTTGTCTGATTTTTTCAGCCAGTTTCATTGCCCCCGAAGCATCGGTATCCCGGAGAATGATCATAAATTCCTCGCCACCCCAACGGCCGATCAGATCAGCAGACCGGATCATGGCTTTAAAAAGCTTGGCCAGTTCAAACAATACCAGATCGCCAGCCAAATGTCCAAAACAATCATTGATCTGTTTAAAGTCGTCAATATCGATCATGATCAAGGCAAAGGTTGCGGCTCTTGTTTTAGCACGAGACAATTCATGCTCGAGCGTATCATCGAGTTTTACCCGATTATAGAGGTTGGTCAGTTTATCGGTTTCTGCAAGTTCAATGATTTTTTTGCGAATTTTCACTTTATCGGTAATATCGCGGCTAATCGCCAGAAGTTCCCGAAAGTTATTGTGTTCATCATAAATGCCCGATAAGACGGTATCGGTATAAATACTTACACCATCCTTACGAACCTGGCGTTGCTCAAAATTGAGATGATCAAAGCGCTGACCCTTTTCAACCATGGCTTTAATCCGCATCCTCTGACGATCCATCTCTTTTTGTACCCCCGGCAGAAAATAGCCGATTTCACGATAATGGTTTTTAACTTCATCCGGCGTATAGCCAGTCATTTTTTCAACCGATGGACTGATATAGGTAAAATTACCGGACAAATCCACCGTTGCAATAATGTCGCTGGCATTTTCAGTCATCAGACGATGACGTGCTTCACTGTCTCTGGTCATCTTTTCCCACAGTTTGATACTTCGCAGGCTCTCTTTCAGTTCTAAAAAGTCAGCATCACCCTCAGCGATCTCAGGGATGTCATGGTCTTGTACTTTATTATTTAAAATTGCATTAACATAGTTAATCATCGCTCTAGCATCATTACTTAACATGGTTTATATGACCTTCCCCTCACTTAGCTGTTTTTTGATAGTTCGAAGTATTATATCATAAAAAATATCATAAAAATCTTAATGTTCTATTCTTCTCCATACTTAGTTTTATCGGCTATCGAGTCAAACAGCTTAGCCATTTTCGCATTTAATTGAAATTAGTTTTAAATCGAATTTAATTGTAAATCGAAATTAGTTTAACAGCATTTATTTTTTTAATCGATCCAATTATGCGTTATTTTCTTTACTTTAGTGGCTTCACTCGTTAGAATTAATGTAACCATTAAAGATCCTTTGTCTCATTAAGCCAGATTTTCTTAAGAAATGAGCCCGATGATCACCCCTAACTCAAAATTATTCACTCTGGAAGGATCAATGACACATGAAAAATTTCAACAACAACCAAGCCGATGCTACGATCAGCCAAAGCCTTTCATACTTTTCCAGCATTTTGGCCGGCCTGGAAACCGATTCAAACCCGATTTATGATTTTCCCCAAAAGATCAGTCAGCAGGCCGCTCCCAATCAGTCGATTAGCAGCGATTTTTCGCGGATCTTTACCCCCACTGCCTTAACCGCTTTGCTTGCTACTAGTAAGGTAAGCGCCAAGGTGTTTTTTTTAGCGGCATTTTCTTATAGCCTGGCTAAGTTTAGCGGCCAGGATGAAAGTCTTTTTTGCATTTCACCGGTTGATAACCGCGACAGAATGCTGCCACTATATCTTAAAATCAATGAAGACCAGCGCGTTTTTGAATATCTCGATGGTGTTCAGACCATTTATCAGGAAACCATCCGCCAGACTGCCTGCTCCTTTGAAAAACTGGCTGCGGAGCTCGATCTCAAAGCCGATCTGCGCTTTGTTTTTGAAGCGCCCTCAGCAGCACCGCCGGATCTGGGTCATGCCCATCTGGCGGTCGTTATTTCAGCCAAAGGCGACAGCTATGAAATGCGCCTGCACTACCGTGGTGACTTATATCAGGAAGCTACCATCCGCAGCTTTGCTGATCTTTTTGAAAATACCATCCGCGGTTTTCTAAGTCAAAGCAAGTTATCTGAGATAAGCCTGATTTCAGCTGCCGACCAACTGCGCTGTGACGCCTTCAATCGTACCGCTGTTGCTTACGACACCAGCCTGACAATGGTTTCGATGCTGCGCCAACAAGCAAAGAAAACACCAGATCAGGTCGCGCTGGTCTATCAGGATATCCGATTGACCTATGGGCAACTCGATACCGTCACCGACCGGCTGGCCAAGCACATTAAGAGCTTTGGCATCGGCCGGGAGGATATTGTCCCGATTCTGGTCGCCAAAAGCGAGTTTATGACGATTGCCGCGATTGCCGTGCTTAAAGCCGGAGCCGCCTATCAACCGCTCGATCCATCCTATCCGATCGACCGCCTGGGCTTTATGATCAAGGATACCAGCGCCCGACTGCTGATTGCTGATCAGGCGATGCTGGTGCTGGTGCCTGATTATCCCGGCCAGGTGATTCTCACCTAAGACATCAACGGCCTGGAAGATTGTGATATCGTGCTTGAAGACCCGCGCCCTGAAGATCTGATGATCATGCTCTACACCTCCGGCTCGACCGGAGTACCCAAGGGGGTGATGCTCGAACACCGCAACCTGGTCTGTTTCTGCCACTGGTACAACCGCTACTATGAGCTGGATGAGAGCGCCCGGGTGGCGGCCTACGCCAGTTTTGGTTTTGATGCCAATATGATGGACACCTATCCGGTGCTGACCGTCGGCGGAACCCTGCATATCATCGCCGATGAGATCCGCCTTGATTTGTTGCGTCTTAATGACTATTTTGAAGCCCATGGCATCAGTCACGCTTTTATGACCACTCAGGTGGGTCGTCAGTTTGCTGATACGATCAGCAATAATTCTCTCAAACACTTGTCTGTCGGAGGTGAAAAGCTGGCGACGATTCACCCGCCCCGCTACCATTTTCATAACATTTATGGTCCCACTGAAACCAGTATCAATGTCACTATTTTTTTAGTCGATCGCGACTATGATAATATCCCCATCGGTAAGGCTTTGGACAATGTCAAGCTCTATATCCTCGACCGCTATAAGCGGCAGCTGCCGATTGGTGTCCCCGGCGAGCTGTGTATTGCCGGGATGCACGTGGCCAGGGGTTATTTAAATCGCCCAGAAGCTACCGCCGCGGCCTTTGGTGCCAACCCCTTTGATGATTCGGAGCCTTACGACCGAATCTATTATTCTGGTGATATTGTCCGCTATCTGCCCGATGGCAATATTGAATTTGTCGGCCGTCGCGATGCCCAGGTCAAAATTCGCGGTTTCCGGGTCGAGCTGACTGAAATTGAAGCGGTGATCCGCCAGTTCCCGGGCATTAAAGACACCACCGTCGTCGCCTATGATGATCCCAGCGGCGTTAAATACATTGTCGCCTATGTGGTGGCTGCAGCGCCGGTCGACATTGCCGCCCTCAACGCCTTTATTGAGGCTGAAAAACCCCCCTATATGGTGCCGGCGGTAACCATGCAACTGGAGGCGATCCCGCTCAACCAGAACCTCAAGGTCAATAAGAAAGCCCTGCCCCAGCCGGTAAAGCAACAGACTGACTTGACTCTGCCGCAAAACCCGACCCAGCAGCAAATCTTTGACTGCGTCGCTAAAATTCTCGGTCATGACCAGTTCGGTATCAACACCGACCTCCATGAAGCCGGCCTGACTTCGATTGGCACTGTGACCCTGAACGTACGGTTGGCGCAGCTGTTTGGGGTGGTCGTCAAGAGCCGGGATCTAAAGACCCATCACACCGTCGCCCAGCTGGAAACCTTCCTGACCGCCGCCACAGCCGCCGCCCCGACCACCGCCGCGACCAAAAAGAACGCCTACCCGCTGACCCAAACCCAGATGGGGCTGTTTGTCGAATCGATGGCCAAACCGAACGAACTGCTTTACCATATTCCCTTTTTGTTTAAGCTCCATCCGGATGTCGATCTGGGGCGGCTTAAACATGCGATCGAAGCGACTATTGCTGCCCATCCCTATATTAAAACCCGCTTCTATATGGACGATGCCGGCGAAATTATGCAGCGGCGCCGCGATAACGATCCCTTTACGCTGCGGATTAAAGACTATCTGGAGATCGAAAAACTGATCACTCCCTTTAAGCTGGTTGAAGGCCGGTTATTTAATGCTGCTCTATATCAAACCATAACCGGCAACTATTTCTTTATCGATATCCATCACAGCATCTGTGACGGTAGCTCGCTAGTGATTCTAATTGAAGATATTAACCGTGCCTATGCCGGCGAAGCGCTGAGCCCGGAAAGCTACAGTGGTTTTGAAGCCGCCCGGGACGAACAGCAAAGCCGCGCCGGGGCCGATTATCAGCGCGCCAAGGCCTATTACGGGGCGCTTTTGGACGGCTGCGAGACCAACTTCTTACCCGCACCAGACAAAAACGAGGCCGTCAAAAGCCTCGGTCAAGTAAACCTGGTGCCGGCTAGTCTTGATGTTGCCGCGGTGACCAACTATTGCGACGCCCATAAGATTACCGCCAATGCCTTTTTTGTCGGCCTCTTCGGCTATCTTTTAGGCCGCTACAACCATAGCGATCACAGCGTCTTTACGACCATCTACAACGGCCGCAGTGATTCCCGGACGGCCCGCTCGATCGGGATGTACGTCAAAACTTTGCCAGTTTACTGTCGGCTTGAGACTTCGGCAACGGCGCTCTTTACGGCCACCAAAAACCAGCTACTCGATAGCATGGATCATGATAGCTATTCCTTTGCCGAAATCAGCCGCGCCTTTGGTATCAGCGCCGAGGTGATGTTTGTTTATCAGGGTGATAATTTTGAGTTTGACAACCTTGCCGGTCTGCCGACCCAAGCCCAGGAAGTCATCAGCGAAGGGATCATCGCGGCGATTTCGGTGGAAGTGTCAATCCGCGAGGGTCGCTACCATTTCCGCGCCAACTTCGAAAGCAATCTTTATGAAGATAGCTCCATCAACGCCCTGCTTGAGAATCTCGCCCTGGCCGCCCAACAGGCTCTGGTTACCGACGATTTGGATCAGATTAAACTGCTCTTTGATGAGCAGCGCGAGATGGTCGATGATCCCCGCTTTTACGGCCACACCTTTGTCGATCTGTTTGTTGCCGCCGCCGCCCAATACCCCGATCACCCGGCTGTCCAGGATCGCAAGGGTAGCATCAGCTATGCCCAGCTCGATGCCGCCTCGGATGCCCTGGCCGTCCAGCTGCTGGCCGCCGGAGTTAAGAAAGAAGACTTTATCGGAGTTCTGTCCGGCCGGACCCGGGAATTTATCATCGGCGTTATTGCCGCCATGAAGGCCGGCGCGGCCTATGTGCCACTAGACCCCGAATATCCCGAAGACCGGCTCCAATACATGATGGCCGATTCGGCTGCCGATATTCTGCTTTATGTCGATGAATACCAAAAGCTGAGCCGGTTTTTTACCAACCAGACCATCAACCTCGACACCGTCACCGCCAGCGGCTTTCCCCTGCCGGATAAAAGCTGGGCGGCCGACAAAGCAAAGGGCGAAGACCTGGCCTATATGATCTATACCTCCGGCTCGACCGGAAAACCCAAGGGCGTGATGATCAGCCACAGTAATCTGAGTAACTTAATTTACAATGAAAGCCTGGCCCGTAAGCTCAATGAAAACACCAAGTGTGCCCAGTATTCCAGCTTTTGTTTTGATGCCTCGGTGCTGGGAATTTTCCCGACCCTGGCTAATGGTGCTTGCCTCTACCTGTTTGCCGAAGACGTCCGCAAGGATGCCATTCAGGTCTGCGAAATTTTAAAAGCAGAGGCCATCAACGTGGTCCTGATCCCGACCCAGATGGGCGAGATCATCATCGACAATCTGACCGACGGCGGTAGCCTGACCCATTTCATCGTCGGCGGCGAAAAACTAAAACATTACTACGACCGTCCCTATACCGTCGTCAATGCTTATGGCCCCACTGAAAGCACGGTGGTCTCGACAATTTTTAACGTTGATCACGAATACCACAATATCCCGATTGGCAAATCGCTGATCAATGTCTTTTCCTATATCGTTGATGAACAAATGAATCAGGTGCCGGTGGGGATGCCGGGAGAGCTTTGCCATGCTGGCCGCCAGATTAGCCGGGGCTATCATAATCTGCCGGACAAAACCGCCGCCGCCTTTGTCAATAATCCTTTTACCAACGGTGACCAAGACCGAGTGCTCTACCGCACCGGCGATATGGTGCGCCGCCGCGGTGACGGCCTGATTGAGTACATTGGTCGGATTGATTCACAGGTTAAAATACGCGGCTACCGGATTGAACTGAGTGAAATTGAAGGCGCCATGAGCGCCCATCCCGGGATCAAAGAAACCGCGGTGACTGTTTTAGAGCAGGCCGGTAATCAATATATTGTCGCTTACTACACCCGACCCGAGGGCCAAATCGACCCCAAGGTCTGGCATCATCTGCTGTTGTCGCAGCTGCCCGAGTATATGATCCCCAGCTTTTATGTCCATCTGGCGGCAATGCCAGTGACCCCCGGCGGCAAGGTCGATAAAAAAGCCCTGCCCCAGCCCGAAACCGGAATCAAAATTGCCGACTATCTGGCTCCCGAAACAGCGCTGGAAAAACAGCTGGTCGAAATTTTTAGTGCCACCCTGGGGCTTGAGACCGTCTCGGTACTGGATGATTTCTTTGCCATCGGCGGCACCTCGATTTCGGCTACCAAGGTGGCCATGAAGTGCCTGAGCCAGCAGATTCCGCTGGCCTACGCGGATATCTTTGAGTATAAAACGGTTCAGAAACTGGCCGCCTTTATTGAAAAGGATCAGGCCAAAGCAATTGACCCGACCGATCTAATTGTCAACTTTGACTACCCGAGCCTGACCTCGGTGCTGGCCAAAAACGATGTTAGCAATTTGGCCAGCCTGGCCACCAGCCCGCTGGGCGATATCATCTTAACTGGCGCGACCGGCTTTCTGGGTACCCATGTCCTTAAGGAGTTTATCGATCATTATGAGGGCAAGGTGACCTGCTTTATCCGCAAGGGCAAGGCGCGGTCGCTGGAACAGCGCATTAAAACAATGCTGGTCTACTATTTTGACCGTGATTATGAGGAGCTTTTTGGCAAGCGGATTTTCTGTGTTGAGGGTGATATCACCAAGCCAGACAGCCTGACCGCGCTTGAAAGCAGTGGGGCTGACACCGTCATTAATTGTGCCGCCTGCGTCAAGCATTTTGTGGCTGATGATACCCTCGAAAAAATCAATGTTCGGGGGGTTGAAAACCTGATTGCTTTGTGCCAAAAAACCGCCATGCAACTGATCCAGGTATCGACCGTCAGCATTGCCGGTGAAGGTAAAAACGGCTGCCCACCAGCCGATAAACGGATTAAAGAAAACGAGCTCTACTTTGGCCAGAGCCTTGAGAACGCCTATGTTCATTCCAAGTTTCTGGCCGAACGGGCAGTTTTGGCTGCCGTCGCCAAGGGCGACCTGGTCGCTAAAATTATGCGGGTGGGCAATCTGATGAGTCGTAACAGCGATGGCGAATTCCAGATCAACTTTCTCCATAATGGCTTTATGCGCGGCTTGAAGGGTTATAAGATTCTCGGCAAATTTCCGCTTAGTGGCTTAAGCCAGCCGGTCGAGTTTTCACCGATTGACCTGACCGCCCAGGCTATTTTAAAACTGTCGGAAAGCAACCCGGAGTTGACGGTCTTTCATCCCTACAATAACCATACGGTGTTCATGGCCGATGTCCTAAAAGAAATGACCGCCTACGGCTTTGACATCGAAATCGTCAGCGATCGTGATTTTGACGCGGCTTTGCAAGCCGGCATGGCTGACCCCGAGGTGGCGCCGGCAATTTCTGGGCTGATTGTCTATCTGACTAGCGATACCGTTAATAACATCTACCCGATTGATCCGACTAACTTGTTTAGTTCGGAAGTATTGTATCGGATTGGCCACAGCTGGCCGATTACCAACGAGACCTATATGCATAAATCGATAAAAGCCCTCGATGGGCTGGGGTTCTTTGATATTGACGAGAATTAACCGCTGCTAAATTTAATAAGCTTGGGTATCTCTTGAAAGTTTACAAACAAACACAGGCAATAGACCAGAAATTAATTGGTCTTATTGCCTGTGTTTAATTTATAGATCTATTTATCTGTCATCTTACTAATCGTGTTTTGTTCGTTTTCCTGAAAATTATTCAAGTTTTTTAGAACTTCGTAGTTGAGATGGGCTTATTTGTATCGGCTAGAAAGTGTTTTTCCCAATACGTTCGGATATTTGTATTAATATTAACTAAATCCTGGGTTACCGCCTTTTGGGGATTCTCAAAAATTTCAGCGGCACTATTTTCTTCGATAATTTTACCCTTACTCATCACCATAATTCTGTCACATATCTGTGTCGCCAGTAAAACATCATGCGTTACCATCAGAAAAGCTGTTTGTTTTTGCTTGGAAATTTTGTTTATTACCGCAGCTATTTCGCTCTTGACTTCCTGATCAAGCATCGATGTCGGTTCATCCAACAACAGCAAGGTTGGTTTTATAATCAACGCCCTGGCTATACCGACACGCTGACGTTCGCCACCACTTAATTCTTGAGGTAGCCGCTTCCCATAAACACTTCGGGATAGGTTCACAAAACTAAGAACCTCGTCGACATCATTAAGACAATCTCTAAAGCGCTTTTTTCGCTTTAAAAAAATAAGCGGTTCAGCAACTGCTTTTTCAACTGACATTGTTGGACATAGCGAGGAATATGGATCCTGACCAACAAAACCAAGTGATTCAGATCGGCTTACCATGCCCTTGTCCGGTTTTAAAAGACCTAAAATAAGCTTCAATAATGTCGTCTTGCCACTACCACTGGTGCCAATGATTCCTAGTGATTCGCCTTCATGCAATTCGAAGGATACCCCATCCACAGCCGCTATCGTTTCTCTGGTTTTACCATTATTGCGATAGAATTCTTTGCTGACCTGATTAACTTCTAAACAACTCATTTGATTTCAACCATCCTGTCCGATATGTTGTTGCCCAGTTCAGCATCATGGCTGATAAACAATATTGTCATATCCATCGTTTTTTTTAACCGCAGAATTGTCCCCAGCACATCAGCCTGAATTTTTATGTCCAAACCTGTCGTTGCTTCGTCGAGGATCAGAATTTTGGGGGAATGAACCATTGCTAGTGCAATGGCCGCTCTTTGTTTCATTCCGCCACTCATTTCATGGGCATAACATCCGAGCACAGATTTCTCCAGATGAACCATTTCCATTAATAACGACTCCTGATCCTGCAACTTTGTTTTTGTAATGTTCTTATTTTTCAGCCACATCATTTCACGCAGCGTTTGCCTGATGGTATAAACCGGATTAAATAAATTCATCGAAAATTGCGGAACCAGTGCAATCTCATGCCAACGAATCATTTTCATTTTTTCTTCAGAAACGCCTAACAGATCGACGTTGTCATAGAAAATGTTACCGACAGCCCGAGCGTCATAATTTTCCAGCATTCCCATAATGCTAGCTACAATTGTGCTTTTCCCAGAACCAGATGGCCCGCGCAAACACAAAATTTCGTTTTGGTACAGGTTTAAATTAAATCCATTAATGACTGGTTTTTCAGTGTTCGGATACCAAACCGATAATGCTTTGATTTCTAGGATTGATTGGTTCATAACTTATCCTCCATGCGGGCATCATTTCTTTCTTCAAAACTGTAAGCAACCATCATCAAAGCCATACTGACTAAACAAATGCATAATCCCGGCGGGATGATCCACCAAATCCACGAACCGGTCAGCAGTGCGTTACTTGACTGGGCATAATAAATGATTGATCCCCAGCTTTTTGCCGCGGGATTACCCAAACCTAAAAAACTCATCGATGACTCTGCCAAAATGCCGGATTTTACACGGATTATCCCGCGATAAAATATCAGTGGTAATAATTCCCTAAACACATGGTACCTGATCACATAGAAATCACTTGCACCCATACCTTGAATCATATGAATATAGTTGCTTCCTTTTATTTTGATCGTTTCTGAACGTAAAATACGTGCTACCACAGGCCACGACATCACTCCTAAAATAATTGACATACTCCAGACACTTCCCTTAGAAAATGCTGCCAGAATAATAACTACTGGCAAAAAAGGAATGGTAAGAAAAACGGTCGTGACTTTCATAAGGATCCGATCAAGTTTCCCACCAAACCACCCCGACATTACGCCAACCAAGACTGCAATGGTCATCGCTATGGTCGCTGACAATAGTCCTACTGCCAAAGAGTTGCGCGTTCCATAAATTAATTCGCTAAAAATATCCTGGCCAATGTCATTTGTTCCCAGCCAATGCTCGGCACTCGGTCTTGCAAAAGTCGTCCCTACCTGTTCGTATGGCGAATAGGGTGCTAACGACTCTGCAAAAACGGCAATTAGAACCAATAGCACCAAAATCGTCACGCCAATGCTGCCAATTATTTTACTTCTCATCGGCACCCTCCAGCGAAGGATCTAATTTTCGATAGCATAGATCCGCTAAGAATAACGCAATAATCGTTAAAACCGATGAAATTAGAAAGGTATACTGGATCAGCGGATAGTCCCGAGCGGTCACGGCATCCCGCATCAATACCCCAAGCCCCGGATAAGAAAAGACGGTTTCAATTAAAATCGAACCACTCAATAAGTAACCGACATCTAACATTACCATCGTAAATACTGGAATAATCGCATTATGCATCACATAACGGACATTAATTGTATGGTCTGGTACACCTCTAATTTTTGCCATTTTAATATAATCTTCGTTAATGATTTTAAGCACACTGTACCGTGTTGTTGTAAAATAGGGTAGTAGTGAGGTCAGCACCAATGCTAGCACCGGTAGCACCAAATGATATGAGACATCCAAGACATAAGCCAGCCCCTGTTTATCACTCCACATTGAATAAGCACCATAGGTCGGAAACCACCTAAGTTGGGCTCCGAAAACTGCCAATAATAAGATTGCCACCCAAAATGGAGGTATCGAGCTCAGAAAGGTGGTTCCCAAAATTAAGTTTAGGTCGCTTTTTGTCTTCCTTTTTCTTGCTGAATGAGCACCCAGACAACAGCCGATAACAATCGAAAAAAACATCGAAACTGAAGAAAGAAGCAGTGTCCAGCCAGCTGCTGATTTGAGCAAATCTTTAATGGGCTGCCGTTTTGAAAACGACAAGCCCCAGTCATCGCTAAATAAATCTTTAATATAGTACCCGAATTGTACCGTTATTGGGTCATTCAAGTGATAGCTATCTAATATCCCCATTTTTTCTTCGGCAGTCATTTGACCAGTATCTTCTCCGATTAAGGTTTTAATCGGAGATCCTGGTAAAAGTCGTGGGATAAAGAAATTAGCGACGATTACAATAACTAATATGATGAGGTAATGTCCAATCCGTTTCTTCACTTAATTCCCCCATTGGATTATTCTAGATCTTACTGTGCCCCCAGAAATGAATAGACGTTAATGACATTCAGTCCCTTGCCAGATACCCAGCCATTATATTTTTCAGTATTACAGACTTGTAGGCTATCAGCATAACCAAATGTTATCAGTCCGGGATCTTCACTAATGACTTTCTGCATATTTTTTAGTACAGCATTTAAATCTTCGGCTGTTTTGACTGCTTTAAAATCTGTCTCAACTAATTTGTCAAATGTAGGATTCACATAGCCACAAACGTTGGAAGTCCCAATTTCAGGATTGCTTGAAAACATTGCCGGCAGAAAATCTGGATTAATACTCGTTCCCCATCCCCACATCGCAAAATCATAGTCTCGTCCTTTAGAAACATCAAAATCCGGCCAGACAAAAGCATCGACAGTATCCATTTCCATGGCTTTTACAGTCATTTCAATTCCCACTGCCTTTAACTGCTCGGTGATTAGTTCAGCTGTGCGGATCCGGTCATTATTGCTAGCGTAGACGAGCATGGTAAAGTTGCACGGTTTTCCGTCTGGTGTTAATCGAATACCGTTGTCTGACTTTTTATCAAAACCGGCTTTATCTAACAGTTCATTCGCTTTACTGACATTATAGTCATAATCTAATCCCGACTGTGCGTAATCCATATCGGGTCGAATGACAGCTTTTGTTCCAATGGTTGCATACTCTCTATAAAGCGTACTCATAATCCCTTTTACATCAATAGCATAGGTTAACGCTGTTCTGAATTCCGGATTATCCATCGGTGCTCGACCATTATTAATGTTCATGATCATTGGCGAGTAACCGGCATTTGCAAAAACAGCCAATGCATCATCCTTACCGTAAGTCTCTAACATTTCAACGCTGATGCTTGAAGTAGCTGCTGCTAGATCTCCGCTAAGAAGCCCCTGCTGAATTGCGGTATTATCTTTCATAATCGGCATGTTAATGTTTTTTACGTTAGGCGCACCTTTAAAATAATCCGATACCGCTTCTAGTTTGTAGTACTCGCCAACCTTGTATTCTGCGAGCTTATACATACCGCTTCCAATCGATTCATTGACCACAGAGGCATCTGGTTGGCTTTCATACTGCTTTTTAGAAATGATCCGCATCGCTGCCAAACCGCTCCGAGGAAAGTTGATATCTGGATTTTTAAGATTTATCACTGCGGTTTTGTCATCAATCACGTCGATGCTTTTGATACTGTTAGCTATTTTCTTCAGGCTTGAAACCTTCTGAGTAGCCGGATAGGTAAATGAAAATTTAATATCTTCTGCGGTTAACGGGCTACCATCATGAAATTTTTGTCCCTCTAACAGCGTGACGGTATAGGTGGTAAAATCATTCTCCACTTGATAATCATCTTCTATCATCCATGGCACAACTTCATTCTCTGCATTGGTTGTTAATAGGGTGTCGTAAATCAGGCGATTTACAATCAGCCCCGTTGAACTGACATAAGTAAAGGGGGTCAAGCTATTTTCATCCTTTGCGATTGCAATGGTCAGGGATTCCGCTATTGAAGATCCTGAGTTTGTCGCTCCATCTTTCGGTGTCGATGTACACCCGGTTATTGCTAATGCCATTGTCATGATTAACACTAAACTGATTATTCTCTTTTTCATGTCATTCTCCTTAATTAATATTCTAATACATCAGGTTTTCTAATACAAAAACACCATCGCGCCGGTAAGTCTCGGCAAAATATGCGCGACAATGTCCGGTTGATCCGGGATACATATAAAACGCTTTATCCATCTCTCTTTTCCAGAGTGTCCCTCTTTCCAAATCCGATTGGCATGCGTCCCAGTTTGGAACAATTTTTTTTCGACAGGCTAAATTTTCAGCCGTCGCTGCTTCTATTTTCCCAAAATAAATAAGCTGGGTTTCAAGTGCATCCATAGCTGCACATTTTTCCTCCCATATATCACAAATATCAATAACACAATTTGGGTTTTCTGGTGTCATGTAATATAATGTCGCTCCACCTGATGGACTAAGACCAGGCAAATCATCTCGGGCATAGTCTCTGCCGGCAAGGGCGATGGCTTCTAGTACCAGAGTCATGAAGGGGCGTCGACCCGGATCTAAATCACTGATGCAATGCTCAGGATCCTGGGTAATAATTATTTCTGGTTGAAAGCTTCGAATTATTTTTATTAAAGCTAATTTCTCCTCGTAAGAAACGGATATTTTTCCTGCATCCATATTTAAAAACTCGACAGTCGTTTCCAAAATTTCCGCTGATTTAATTAAATCAGCCTGCATTTGTTCCCCAGCAAATAAAATGGCCGCATGGGATACCCCACCAGCACGAACATTTTTTAACAAAGCTCCGCCACATTCGACAACTTCCATGCTGTATGCACCCAACAATAAGATTCTTTTTCCCTTTTCCACGTTTGACTCCTTTATCTTTTCTGTATTTTTTTCCTATTTTAGTTTTTTCACCGGCCAGTTTACAAAAAAAAAGCTCCTTAAAATAAGGAACCTTCATGGCTACATTTATATTGCTTTATTTAATTGTATGCTACGGGTGAATAATTCAGATAATCTTTATGGTCATCAAACCAAGCGTGGAAAAATTCACTTTTCCAATATGTGGTAGATTATAACAGACTAACAAAGTACTTGTCAACCTCTGAAATGTTTATATTTAAACATTTATGAACGACTTATGATAATGTCCTAGTGTACCACTTTTGATTATGTCCCAAAATCAAAATTTAGTGTATGATGTAACCTCAGAAAATAAGTATTAAACTTTATTGGAAAGAGGCAAGACAATCAGAAAGGTCAGC
>JAHIQT010000021.1 GCA_018903255.1 Bacillota bacterium
ATGCTCCATAATACACCTGGACAAGATGGTGTTCCTGTAGCCGAACGTATAAGATCGGCCATAGAAAACAACCAGTTTTTAATCGATGGACATGAAATCCGAATTACTGCTAGCTTTGGAATTTCAGAGCTGCTTTATTCAGATACCGATTGGCTAGACACCGCTTATAAAAAGGCCGATAAAGCATTGTACATAGCCAAAAATAACGGCAGAAATCAATGCGTTATTGAACTCAATTCGTATTGAAGCGGATCAAAATTACCAGTTCTTTCGCCCATCATCAAGGCCACCGCAATCAGCACCAGCCCGGCGATCGTAAAACGACCGCCGGCAAATAAGACCCAGGCGTCGGTTGACTGGCTATTAAAAAGCAGCTAGCCAATTTTACTGGGGGATGGGCACTCCCCCAGAGCAGGCAGCAGCGGCTTGCCAGGGCAGAGACAAGGCCTTTTTTTGTTATCTACTTGTCATTTTTTATCCTTTTGATGCTATTTTTTTGATCAACTACTTTTATTCGATCAAGCCGGCGACTTCATTGGCCGCCCAGATGGCGCCGCGGATATTTTTGATCGTCTGGCTGTCGCCAATATGATAAACCTGGGGATAAACATCCTTTAATTCTTCATATAAAGAAGGCGCTGGATCAAAGCCGACCGCAATCATTACATGATGGGCTGGCAGCACTTGTTCTTGACCGTTTTTCTCAATCACCGCACCTTCTTCGGTAACCGCTTTAAGCTCGGCACCGGTAATCATTTGGCTGCGATAAAAGACCAGCAGATCCTTAATCATCTGTTTGTTGGCTGGTGCCAGGGGAATCCCGGCGGTTAAAATATCTGGGGCGGAATCGACGATCGTCATCTTGTGACGGTGCATGGCCAGATGCAGGGCTGCCTCGCAACCTGCCAGACCACCACCAATGGCTGGACAACGTGGTCCGACAAAGGTTTTGTCGGTAATCACATCAATCGCATTGGTTACCTTTTCGCTGTCCATTCCCGGGAAGTTAAGCTGTCGGGCTTGGGAACCCTGGGCAATAAATAGGATCTCAGGATTAAGCGCCGCTATTTTTTCGGCGGTGGCCGGTTCATCGAGGCGGATCTCCACTTTTAAGCTTGCCAACTGCCGCTCATACCAGGCGATCAGGCGCTCATCGACATCTTTTAAGATCCGCTTGCTACTGTATTTAAGCTTGCCGCCGAGGCGATAACTTTTTTCAAACAAGATGACCTGGTGGCCACGCCAGGCACTGACGCGGGCGGCTTCCATTCCGGCCGGACCGCCCCCGACGACGACCACCTTTTTCGGCCTTTGAGCCGCTTCAATCTCGGATAACAATTCCCGGTTGCAGGCCGGGTTAACGGTGCAGGAGGCTTCGGCGCCAGCAATTTGCTGAGCCAGACAGCCGTCATTACAACCCAGACAAGGGCGGATTTCGTCGCGCTGACCATGACTCAACTTTTGCGGTAGTTCCGGATCTGCCAGTAGCGGCCGACCCAGACCGACGCCATCGAGCATGCCTTTTTTTAGCGCCTCAATGGCCAGATCGGGATTATCCATTTTTCCGGCCGCCAACACGGGCACCTGAACAACTTTTTTAAGGGCTTCACTCAGTTTGAGATAAACTCCCTTATCAAAATAAACTGGCGGATATTTCCAGTATGAACTTTTATCAAACGAACCAAAGCCCGCCTCAACATCAAAACCGTCACAGCCGGCGGCTTCTAAGATGACTGCGGCGGCCAAGGCTTCGTCTAAGTCTCGCCCTTGTTCGGCAAATTCTTCACCGGGCAGTGCCTGCTGTCGCCCGGCTTTGAGATAGCTCTTCATGTCCATCCGCAAAAGCACCGGGTAGTCCCTACCACAGGCCGCTTTGATGGCGTCAATGATTTCGCTAACAATCCGGAAGCGGTTTTCTAGTGCCCCGCCATAGCTATCACTGCGCTGATTGTAAAGCGTCAGGGTAAAAGCATCCAGCAAATAGCCGGTCTGGATTTCAACCCCGTCAAAGCCGGCGGCTTTAACAATTTTAGCCGCGTCGGCAAAGGCACAGACTAACTCCGTAATTTCGGCGGTGGTCATCGCACTACCGGGTTTGCTTTGTTGCGCCTGAGCGGCTCCTGCTAATCCGGCGGCTAGCTGAACAAAAACCTTACTCCCCTGGGCATGGATTTGCCCGGTCATTTCTAGCCCCGCAGCGATATAGGCTTGCGGCTCAAACGATGGGGTCGGCTCGCTGCAGACTAACGGTTTAGCGCCAGCAATGATTACCGGATTGGCGCCGGTAATGATTAGCCCCACCCCGCCCTTGGCGCGAGTTACGTAAAACGCAATCGCCGCTTTACTGTAAGTGCCGTTTTCGCGGACTGCCGGAATTGCCATCGCCGGCATAAACAGCCGGTTTTTCAGCTCCAGATTGTTGATTACATATGGCTCAAATAAAGCCCTGACCTGCTTATCCATCATTTTCCCCCTGAATTTTATTTAAAGATACATGGTTGCGGTGTCGAAACTCAAATCAAGCCAGCTAGCATACAATATCTTGACTTTAGAATGAGCTTCCATTCGGCATATTGTGTGTAAATTTGGAAAAATCACTGTTGACACCCTAATAACCATCAATGCTTAGCGCTAACTGCTTCAATAATAACTGTAACAATTTGCAAAAATCAAACCAAACTTAGTCCGTTTGCTTGATCGCTTCGCCAAACTTGCGGATATGGTCGACGATTTCCTGATAAGTGGTCTTCATTAGCGCTGTCGGCAGCTCATAGAGTTCGATGCTGTGGCGCAGCTTGACCATCCCGTTAGCGATGATTTCATCCTCGGCGGTAATCTCAAAATCGGCCTCAAAAACCACCTTGCAATCGATGCTGGCATTAAATTTACTGGCCAGCGATCCCAGCAGCAGCCTGGCTAGCGGGTACTGCTCATCAATTACATAAAAGTCGACATAGGTTTCCGGGCAATGCTGCTCCCGTTCTTCCTCGATCAGGAAGCCCTGGCAGGCACTCATCGAAAAAAACACCGGAATGGCATTAATGGCATCGACCAGTTCCCGGATACCGTCATCAATCTCATCGGGATTGCTTAAATAAGCAGCCTTGTCTGCTTGGCTAAAAACGGTGATGGGATTGCTCTCAATCCCTAAAAATGATAAATCCATCTTCTTTCCTCTTTCCTTAACGATTTGAAAAATTCTGACCAGCCGCGGGCTTCTTGTCACTACTTTCTAAAAAAAGATCATCCCAAACCAGGTAATCACATTATAGCCATTTAAAAATGACAGGTTATGCTTTTCACAGATATCGGTCACTGAGATGGCATGACTTTCAACACAGGGGTACATTTTTTCCGGATGCTGACAGACCGCATCCGGGTAGGCGCATTCCTCGCAGACGGCACACGATTCAGCGGTGAGAATCAGCTTGTTATCATACTTACCAAAAACATTGGCTTTAATTGCCTCGACAATTTCTAAATGCTCACATCGGGTCGCCAGCATTTCGTCCATATTGAGAATGTCATTGACCTCCGAAATGGTACTAAAAATAAAGGCATGCTGATAGTCCAGACAACGGGCTTGACATTCATCTAAGGTTCCCACCGCCGGCGGACAGGACCAGGAGTTTCCGTACTGCGGACATTCTAGCTGGCAGATGGTATGGACGGCCGGATAAAAATTGATTTCCGACGGATCAAAAAAAGCATATTCAAAAATCGGATATTCAGTAATTTGTTTTTCGATATTTTCTCTTGTCATTATTTGTTTGCCTCATTTTTTATGTATTTTATCACAGCCACACCAATTTGATCCAGGTATTACCTAAAACTGATTTGACTGGATTGATGATCCTATTGTATAATGAAACAATCGTGAACGCAATACATCTGGGCATGAAACAATGTCCTTAGATCATCGAAATTTAAAAAAACTTCCCCATGGAGGCGTGGCCATCACGTCTCTATCTGACTTTAAGGCCAGTACAAACCCCAGATTAATTTTGATTTTACCAGAAAGGAGTCCGCCCATGGTTAAGCGCAGCATCCTGTTACCGCTTACTATCTTGATGCTTTTTTTGTTAGCAGGCTGTTCTTCTCAACCGCTAGAAATCACAAAAAAGGCTGAGCAGGGCCGTCTTGATTTAACCGCCAGCGATATTAAGCATGAAATTATTCCCCTGGACGGCCAATGGGCCTTTTACTGGAATCAGCTTCTTGAACCGGCCGCTCTGGATCAGGGCGCTCTCAGCGGTTATCTATCATTTCCATCGTCCTGGAACAAATATGAACTCGATGGTAAAAAGCTTCCCGGCACTGGTTATGCCACCTACGCGCTGACCTTTACGGCTTCGAAAAACGAAATCCTGGCGCTTAAAATTCCCAAGGTTCGCACCGCCTATCAGCTTTTTGTCAATGGTGCGCTAATTGCCAGTGCCGGTACCTTAGGCACCACCCGCGAGGCTATGGTACCGCAATATCTGCCTCAAATCGTCTCCTTTGAAGCCTTAGCTGGAGACAATCAGGTGGTCCTTAAGCTGTCCAATTTTTATATGTCCAGCGGTGGACTGCTAAACAGCATCCTGCTCGGTGGCGAGACCCAGCTGCAGGCACTCCGTTATAATGGTTTGGCCTATAATCTGTTCCTGTTTGGTGCCCTGATGATGATGGGGGTTTATCATCTGGCGCTATACTTCTTTCGCCAAAAAGATCGGGTACCGCTTTATTTTGGCCTATTTTGCATTCTGGTAGCGATCCGCACCTTAATGATTGGCGAGTCTTTCCTATACTTTGCCTGGCCGGAACTTAACTTTGTGATCTCCCGAAAAATCCAGACTCTGACCTATTATCTGGGAGTGCCCCTGATTTTGCTGTTTTTCCGGGCAATTTTACCCGACTACTTTCATATCAGACTGGCTAAAATGGTGATGATTATCAGTATTGCCTATGCCACGGTGGTGATTTTGGCGCCTACCAATATTTATAACACCATCAACCCGCTGTACCAGATCTGGACAATTTTCCTGATCGGCTATCTCTTGGTTACGCTACTTAAAATCACTCGTCATCGCGAAAAACACACTGGCCTGATCATCTTAGGCGGGCTGATCCTGATTATCACCAGTCTGATCGATATCATTACCCTGAGTCCCTGGATCAACGACAGCTGGCCACCGCTGTTAAGAATGATCTTTCAGGGCGAGGCCAACTCTTCGACCGGACAAATAATCTTTGCGGTTCTCTATTCGCTGTTGCTGGCCAAAACCTTCTCGGAATCGCTGGAATACCGCACCGTGATGGGCGAAAAACTGATTGAAATGAACGATCATCTCGATGAACTGGTCGCCCAGCGGACAAAAGCGCTTAGCGAATCGAATGCCAAGGTTGAACAGCAGAATCTGGAACTGGAGCAGATTAATCTGGAGCTGCAGCGGCTCTCCTTACGAGATCCTCTAACCGAACTGTGGAACCGCCGGAAATATGATGAAGCCATCGGTTTAGAGTGGCAGCGCTGTTTAAGAAA
>JAHIQT010000167.1 GCA_018903255.1 Bacillota bacterium
CAGATCCCAGCATTCTTAATAAACAATCGATCCCCTAATTTATCTATTATAACGTATTCCCATGTAAAGGTAAAGGCCTTAGACATTCGGCGGCGGCACTGGCATAAAAAAGCCCCACCTCAATGACAAGATGGGGTAATTGCGTTCTCGTTATAAATCAACAAATAATGTCAGCCAGTTCATCGACATTAATGTTGTAAAAGCCTTGTTTAATGTCGCAGGCTGCAATGGCTTTTTTGATACTTTCCTTTTCGTAAGCCGTGCCAATGAGGGTATCGCTGAGAACCGTGATGTCCATGGTTCCAAAAAAATCACCGTAGATATGACAGTCCGTGATTTTGCCCTGATTGACATCCAGTTTAAACTCCATTTTCCCGCCGTCAAAGCGGCCGGTTTTAGTAATATTAAACTTAGGCGATTTACCATAATTCCATTCCCAGCTTTCAAACTTTTCTTTGGCAATGGCCTCGATCCGTTCCCGATCCGCCGCTGTGAGTTTATATTCAGCCGCCGAACCCTGCATGATGCTTTCGACCATCAGCTTTTTAAAGGTATCGGTATCGATCGGCCTTGTCAAATGTTCTGAAATATTTGTGACCCGTTCCTTGACGGATTTGATGCCCTTGGAAATGATTTTGTAATCATCGACGGTCAGGGATTTGACCATCTGTTCAAAGTCGGTATCAAATAACAGCGATCCATGATGCAGGGTATAGCCGTTTAACATACACTGGGCGTTGCCAGAGAACTTTTTGCCGTGGATAACCAGATCATTTCGGCTATTGAATTCGGCCGGAACATCGAGTTTTTTAAGTCCCTCTATCACCGGGCCGATGTATTTATTGAAATCGATGGTTTCTGCCAGACCGCTAGTGATAAAACTGAACTGCCAGCCCCCCATGTCGGTATAAATAGTGCCACCACCGGTGATCCGTCGCACCACCTTAATCCCATTTTTTTGGGCAAAGTCCACATTGATTTCTTCGATGGTATTCTGATACTTGCCAATCATCAGGGTTGGCTCGGTTCGCCAAAAGATAAAGACCTGATCCTCTGGCAGCTGCTTTTCGGTAATCAGGTAGTATTCCAGAGCAAAATTAAAAAAGGGATCGGTGGAATTGTTTTCGATATAAATCATCAGCTTTTTCCTCCTTCAAGTGCTTCTTCCGCCCGGTAGGAGCTGCGCACCAGGGGACTACTGGCAATATAGTGAAAGCCCTTCGCTTCGCCAATGGTTTTGTACTTTTCAAATTTTTCCGGGGTCACATAGGCTTTGACTGCAATGTGTTTTGATGATGGCTGCAGATACTGACCGATTGTAAAGATATCACAGCCAGCTTTCAGGCTATCATCCATGACCTGATAAATCTGTTCTTCCGTTTCCCCCAGACCGACCATAATCCCGGTTTTCGTTTTGATCTGGGGCGCCTTTGTCTTAACATATTGAATCACCTGCATGGAACGATCATAGTCCGCCTCTGGCCGCACCTCCGGGTAAAGTTCCCGAACGGTTTCGACGTTATGATTAATTACATCCGGCTTGGCTGCAATAACAATATCCAGGTGTTTCTCAACCCCTTGCAGGTCAGGAATCAGCACCTCAATGGTCACTCCCGGGTTTAACTTTCGCACAGCCTTAATGGTATCGGCAAAATGACCGGCTCCACCATCTGCCAGATCATCGCGGGTAACACTGGTGATAACCACATGCTTTAAATCCAGTTCCTTGACAGCTTCTGCTAAATGCTGGGGTTCCTTGGGATCCACTGCTTCGACTACTCCGCTGCCGACATTACAAAAGCGACAGTGACGGGTGCAGATATTCCCCAGGATCATAAAGGTGGCGGTTCGTTTTTTATAGCATTCACCCAAGTTTGGGCAATTGGCTTCTTTGCAAACGGTGTTCAGCTTTAACTTGGCCATCAGTCCACTGACTTCTTCTACCGCCTCCTTGTTGTAGCTAACCTTTAACCATTCTGGTTTCTTTTCCATTTTGGCCTCTTGATCAATCACAGTCGATGACGGCAATAATATCATCGACCTTGATTTCATCGCCGGCTTCAAAAAAAACCTCTTTCAAAACCCCGGATTCCATCGATTCGACCTCACTGACGACCTTTTCGGTTTCAATTTCGAAAAGCACTTCGCCCTTTTTTACGACATCTCCGGCTTCCTTGTTCCAGGCCGCCAACACCCCGGTTTCCATCTGTTCGCTTAATTTTGGCATTTGAATGTTTTTTTTCATCTTAATTTCCTCCTTGTCGGTAACGTTTTACACTTTTTATTTTAAGCATTATCTTTTAAGTATTATCTTTTAAGTATTATCTTTAAATAAAACAATCGGTTAGGCAATCGGCCATCAACTCATTGTCTTTTGCAAACTCAGATCCTTCCAAGTGGTGCAAGATTTCATTATATCCATATCTGACTCCGGTAAGAATCTCAATCAACTCAGTATTTTCCAAACCATCAACGCTCACTTCACCCTTGGCGATGCTACCTTTATTTATTTCCAGCTTAACTGTGAGATGTATTTCCCTTCCTTTCATATTTAAAATCGCAGCTGCCTTTTCAAATGAAAACTTTGGCGATTGTCCGTAATTCCATTCCCAGCGGGAGTATTTTTCATTCACTAGTGCTTCAACCGCCTCAATGTCTTGCTCAGTCAAGCTTACCTTTTCGACACCATCCGGAAATAGGGTTACCAGAAATTTATTTTTAAAGGTTTCCAGGCTCATCGTTTGGTCGGTTAAATGCTTTTTAATATTGGTCACATCACTTCTTACTGATTTTACCGACTTAGATGTGATCTTTCCCGCACTTGTCTTTAGTAAATTTTTTAAAAGACTAAGATCCGAATCATATAATAAGGTGCCATGATGGAGCACCCGTCCCTTTTTTACGGTCTGAGCCGAGCCCGATATTTTTTGTTCGCCAATGGCGATATCGCTGGTCCGACGCTTTGTGGCTGGAATCCCCATTTTATTAAGGGCGGCAATAACAGGGCCTAAAAACTGGTCATAATCGGCAAAGGCATCACCCTGATTGCTAATAAATGAGTAGTTGAGATTGTTGACATCATGAAATACCGTGCCTCCCCCGGTGTTTCTTCTCGCCACCGGAATCCCCGCTTGCTCGACCGCTTTTAAATTGATTTCTTCAAAGATATTCTGGTGTTTTCCTAAGACAATGCTGTTATCATTTTTCCATAACAACAGATACGCGCTATCTCGATTATTTTTAAATAAGTATTCTTCCATGGCGAGGTTAAAATACACATCGGTATTGGTGCTGTCAAAAACCTTCATCGCAGTTCCTTTCTTATCAATCGCTAGGTCATCCTTTTTTGTCCGTTTTGAACTCATTTTAATTTTACCCGAGAACCGCTTTATCGTCTACTGTAATTTTTTAGCACCCCTCAAACCTTAAAAATGCCTGTTCTAATCTGCTTTAATTGTCTTAATTAACAAGTAAGTCTTCTATATTAATAGCCCTGACTTAATAGCAAAAGGTGCCTGAACCAGAGTTTTTAGAACTTCTGATTGAGGCACCTTTTTTAATTGTAGCTTTTTGGGTTCATCACCGGTATCAGCCGCTTGGCTAACAGCACGCTCAAGGCAATCTTAATGATCCCCCCTGGTAGGGTCATCACAAATCCCGACATCATTACCGTTGCCGCTCCCACTGGCGTATTGAGATAATAATTAAGGATTAGATAATACCAGGGTAATCCGACCGCATAGATTAGCGCGTTTCCGGCAACTGCAGCGAGAATCAGCTGCTTTGTTGAGTTATCAGGGTTTCTTTCAGCCAACCAGCCGGTGACAAATGCCCCCAGGGCAAAACCGACAATATAGCCGAAGGTGGGTTTGAAAAGATACATTAATCCACCGCCACCGGTAAATACCGGCAAGCCAGCCAGACCCATAAAAATATAAACCAAAACCGCAATCAGCCCCCCTCGGGATCCCAGCAGCAACCCGGCCAGGAGTACAAACATCGTCTGGAGGGTTATCGGTATTCCCGGTAGCGGCACTTTAATCATCGCCCCCACCACAATCAAGGCGGCAAATAGTCCGCAAAGCAGTAGCATTCTTAAATTAAGGGTATTTTTTTCAATCATTTAATCCATCCTATTCTAATTTTCTAATACTAATTTCCCCTGAATTCAGGGTTTCTAACTGTCCTGATTGGTTTTTTATGACTAGTCCACCTTCGTCACTGATATCCAGGGCGGTTGCCACTTCCCATTCATTATTCCTAAAAACTTTAATCTGTTTTCCCAAAACCATCGATTGCGTCTTGTATTCTGCCAGGAAATCGCGGTTACTCAGATTGGTGCAGATATCCATCACCGCGTTGATAATTTCCGCCGCCAGCCGGTTACGGGTCAGGGCATCTGGTTTTTCATTAAACAGCGTCCCGACAATGTCTTCCAGTTCTTTGGGCAAGGTCGCTTGCGGCTGCTTGAAATTTACCCCAATGCCGATGATCACAAACTCAAACTGTCCGTTCTCAAAGTTGGTCACCGCCTCAGTGAGAATCCCGACAATCTTCCGGTCGCCCCGGTAAATATCATTGACCCACTTGATCTGGGTATCAATACCCGTCACTTTTTTGATGGCCCGGCAAACCCCCACCGATGCGCCGGTGGTTAACAGCACCGCATCACGGGCGGCCACATCGGGACGCAGCACCAAACTTAAATAAATCCCGCTTTTGGGCGGTGAATAAAAGGAACGACCCATTCGACCCCGTCCCTGAGTTTGCTCTTCAGCGATAATAACAGTTCCTGTTTTTGCCCCTTCCAGTGCCAATTTCTTGGCTTCCTGATTCGTCGAGCCAAGGGTTTGATAGACAATCAGTTCAAGCTCCTGATTGGTTGGGGACAGCCAGGGGTGGATCCCTTCCGCCGACATCAGATCCGATTCACTTTTTAACCGGTAGCCTTTGTTGGTGGTGGACTCTATTTCATAGCCTGCTTCTTTTAGTGTTTTGATGGCCTTCCAGATGGCCGACCGGGAGACCGCCATGGTGCTGGCCAGCACTTCTCCGGAGAGATAGGTTTCGCGATTTTCTTCCAAGGTTTGTAATAATTTTTGTTTTGTCGACATTTCATCACCTCTTGTTGGTATTCTAACCAAAAAAAAATCTATTGTCAACCATTTTTTATTTTATGGTCGACAATAGATTTTGGTCTCTTTTTTATCTTTTTTTTACTGAGCTAGCACTTCCAACGCTTTCACAATCATGTCGAAATTTTTCGCCATGCTATCGATACTCCAGAATTCATCCGTCTGATGACCAGTGTTTTCCTCGCCAGGAAGAACACCGCCAAAGGCCACGGCGTTATCGAAGGCCCGGGCATAGGTTCCACCTCCAGAAACAATCGGACCGCTGCTATCGCCGGTGTAGTCGGCATATACTTTTTGCAGTGACGTAACCAGAAAACTCTCCTGATCGACATGCAGGGGCAGGGTTTCATGATCCATTTTCAGGGAAAATCCCAGATCTTCAGTGGCTTTCTGAATCGCTTCGCTGATATCACTGCTATTGATAGTCACCGGGTAGCGGATATCACATCGGAGCACGGCTTTATTCTCATCGACATAAGCAATGGCCGGATTGAGGGTCAGATCCCCAGATACCGTATCGGAGAGGTTAATCCCGAAACCTTCAGGCGTCGCCCGATCAAGAAGCTCCAGCATCGGATGCTGGATGCCCTCCGCCCGTAATTCGCCGGCTAGTTTTATTAGCGCATTATCGCCCTTTTGTGGATCAGAAGCATGAGCCGATTTGCCCTTGGCTTCATAGGTCTGTCCACCAAATACAGCCCGGCCATAATCTGGAACCGAATTGATCTGTTTACCACTGCTTAGGTTTAGCAGGGGTAGACCCGCATCCAGTTCTTTTTCAAAAATCACATTCATAATGCCCTTTTCTGCAAAGATAACCGGGAAACCGGAATCTGGCGAGAAGGCGTAGACGGGTGTCTCTTCGGTTTCTTTGTAGCGTTTCATACAGGCCCAGCTCCCACCTTCTTCATCGCCACCGATAATCAGCCGAATCCGTTTATTAATCGGAACCTTGGCATCTTTTAGGGCTTTTAAGGCATACAGTGAGATGATCGTGAGGCCTTTGTCGTCCAGTACCCCCCGGCCATAAATCCTGTCGCCGTCAATGGTTAAATCAAAGGGCGGCACGGTCCAGTCGTCGCCCACTTCCACTGTATCCACATGGGTGATGGCCGCCACCATTTCCTGGCCTTCTCCAATTTCCACGTAACCGCAATAACCATCACAGTTTTTGGTTGTCAAGCCGAAACTGCTACCCAACTCCAGAACGTAATTGATGGCCGCATTGATCCCGATTCCTAAGGGTGCTTCCGGGGTGATTTCGCCAGCGTTGGCGTTCACCGACTTTATTTGCAACAGGCCGCGTAAGGCCTCTAATACTGCTTGTTTATCAAAATGAATGGTCATATTCGTCTCCCTTTTTGATATCCATTATTCAAGCGCCAACTAGTGGCAACCCTAACCTTATTGTACCAGACTTTCCAGCGCTTTGCTGATAATATCAAAATTCTTCTTCATGCTTGTAATACTCCAGTATTCATCGGTTTGATGACAGGTGTTAGGTTCCTCGGGAAATCGTCCTCCAAAGGCCACGGCATTATCAAAGGCGCGGGCATAGGTTCCCCCACCGATGACCTTAGGGCCGGTGGTATCGCCGGTATAGTCCTCATAAATTTTTTGCAGGGCATCGATGAGATAACTTTCTTTATCGATATGTAGCGGTGGCAGGTCATAATTAATGTTAACGGTAAAACCCAGAGGGGTAACGGCTCTTTCAATGTGATCGCGGATCTCCGCTGCTTTCATCGTTACTGGATAACGGATGTCACACTTTAGCACCGCCTTTTCCGGATTGACATTGGCAATCGATGGATTGATGGTCAATTTCCCGGAAATCTCATCTTCAAAATCGATATTTAGTCCCTCGGAGGTCGCGATATCAATGAGATCTAGAAATGGGTGTTCGAGCCCCAGCATTCTTAGCTCACTGGCTAGTAAAAACATCGCATTAATCCCCTCACGGGGCTGCGATGCATGGGCTGGCTTACCGGTGCTTTCATAAACGGCATCACTAACAATGGCCTTGGCATAATCCGGAACGGTGTTAATCTGATTGCCGCTAAAAAAGCCGAGGCTGTGAATGGCGGGCTCCAGGTTCTTTTTGATACAGACATTCAGAATCCCCTTTTCCGCAAAAATAGCGGGGTAGCCGGAATCCGGCGAAAAGGCATAGGTCGGCGCTTCTTCGGTGGCCTTGTAGCGGTTCATACAATGCCACTGTTCCCCTTCTTCGTCACCACCAATAATTAGACGAACCCGTTTATTTAAAATGACGCCGCTATCTGCTAACGCCTTCATCGCATAAAGCGCCACCAGGGTGGGACCCTTGTTGTCAATGGTTCCCCGGCCATAAGCCTTGTCCCCATCAATGGTCAGATCAAAGGGATTGACCGACCAGCCGTCCCCCACCGGCACCGTGTCCACATGGGTCAGGATGCCAATCATTTCTTGGCCCTGTCCCATTTCGATGTAACCACAATAGCCGTCACAATTTTTAGTTTTAAAACCAAAACTTTCACCCAGATTTAAAACATAGTTGATGGCCGCGTTAATGCCAATACCCAGCGGTGCCCCGGGCATCACAGGCCCGGCATCGGCATTGGTCGAATCGATTTGCAAAAGCCCCTTCAGGTCGCCTAATAGCTCTTCTTCTCTTAGTTTATAGTTCATCTTTTTTTAATGATGCCTCTCCTATGTATTCAAAACGTTTTATGGTGATGCCATCTTTTTCAATGATTTCGTCCCACATTGCAGCTGGCCGAACCCACAACCCGCCCTCACCATACAAGGGCCGATAAACCACCATGGCTTCCAGGGTTTCACTGTGGCTGCCAACCCCGATAACCTCATATTCATTTCCCTTATAATGCCGATAGCGGCCGGGTTTTATAATATTTTGTTTCACAACTGATCACTCAACTTTCGCTTTCTTCTTCTCGTAAGTCGTGATATTATATACAAAGATTCTTAAGAATTTGGCAAACTTTTCTTTAGTATATCAATCCCTACTATATCCCCATATCAATCAACTCCGTGGTCTTAACATTCCAATAGAAACTTTTCTGTTGTTCATTATATAATTTAACATAAAGGAGATTTTTATGAAAACGAGACAAGAAATTAAAGCGATTGCCTAGCAGAACTTTTCTGAGAATTATTGGGTCTGTGTTGGCGCAACCTTATTGGCATTTGTTGTGATTGGTGCGGCTTCAGGCGTTACATCTTTTTTAGGCGGACTGGGCGGTCTGATTGTCTGGGCACCGATGATGGTTGGCCTGCAATTTTTCTCGCTATGGATTTACCGCGCTGAACTCCCCGCCCCGACTATTGAAGACATGTTTAAAACCGGTTTTTCGGATTTTGGACGAAAGCTGGGTGGGATGCTCTGGATGGAATTATTTGTTTTTCTCTGGTCTTTACTCTTTGTAATACCTGGTATTATCAAGTCCATCGCCTATAGCTTTACACCCTATATTCTGGCTGAATATCCCAATGTGCCGGCCACCGAGGCGGTTAAGATCTCGATGCGGATGACCCAGGGCCATAAAGGCGATATTTTTGTGATGTCGCTCAGCTTTTTAGGATGGTTTTTACTAAACGGATTTACCTTTGGTATTCTTGGCATCTTCTATCTTCACCCTTATTTCTTTACCAGCATGGCTGGACAGTATGAGGATCTAAAAGAACTGGCGCTCCAAAACGGCGTGATCAGCCTGGATGAGCTGGTTTAAAACTTATCTAAAATAGGGGGCAGGAAAATCCTACCCCCTATTTTTTAATTGCTTTTTTTAGTTCGTTATTTCATTAATTAAATTGACCATTTCAATCGCTGTCAGGGCACAGTCATAGCCTTTATTGCCAGCCTTGGTTCCAGCCCGTTCAATCGCCTGTTCAATGTTTTCGGTGGTCAGTACCCCGAAGATCACCGGAATTTCGGAATTGAGTGAGACATGGGCGACGCCCTTTGAAACCTCGCTGCAGACATAATCATAATGGGTGGTCGAACCGCGGATAACAGCACCTAAACAGATAATGGCATCATATTTTCTAAGCTTGGCCATTTTAGCAGCAATCAAGGGAATTTCAAAAGCCCCCGGTACCCAGGCCACATCAATGTCCGCTTCCTTCACATCATGTCGCTTCAAGCCATCAATGGCTCCGCCTAGCAGCTTAGACCCAATAAACTCATTAAACCGTGCCACCACAATCCCCACTTTTATTCCTTTTGATACTAACTTACCTTCATATACATTCATTTCGCTTCTCCTTTTAGTTATAATTTAAAATATGGCCCATTTTTTCCTGTTTGGTTTTTAGATAAAACAGATCATGATAGTTGGCTTCCATTTGGATGGGAACCCGCTCCACCATTTCCAGACCAAATTCCGAAAGACCGTCGATTTTTTTTGGGTTATTGGTTAGCAGCCGGAGTTTTTTGATGCCCAGGTCGTTTAAAATCTGCGCACCGATATAATATTCCCGCAGGTCTTCCGGGAATCCCAGTTCAATGTTGGCCTGCACCGTATCCATGCCGATATCCTGAAGGGCATAGGCCTTTAATTTGTTGATCAGACCAATCCCCCGGCCTTCCTGACGCATGTAGAGCAGTACCCCCCGACCTTCTTTTTCAATGGCGGTCATCGCCGCCCCAAACTGATCGCCGCAATCACAGCGGATCGAACCAAAGGCGTCACCGGTTAAACATTCAGAATGAACCCGACACAGAACCGGGCTAGCACCGCTTACATCTCCCTTTACCAGGGCCACATGGTGTTCGCCGTTAAGCTTATTGACATAAGCATAGGCCATAAAATCACCGTATTTGGTGGGCATTTTGGTGATCGTGACACAATCGACCAGTTTTTCATTTTGCTTGCGATAGTCCTGAAGATCTTTAATGGTAATGAATTTCATCTGGTGGGTCTGGGCAAACGCGATCAACTCGGGGGTCCGCATCATGGTGCCGTCTTCCTGCATGATTTCACAACACAGGCCGCATTCTTTTAACCCGGCCAGTTTGACCAGATCGACGGTGGCTTCGGTATGGCCGTTTCTTTCCAGCACCCCATTTTCCCGGGCGACCAGGGGAAACATGTGTCCGGGCCGCCGGAAATCTTCCGGTCTGGCGTTCTCGTCAACACACTTGATGGCGGTGACCGAACGTTCTGCCGCGGAAATACCGGTGGTGGTATCGACGTGGTCGATCGACACGGTAAAAGCGGTGCAATGATTGTCGGTGTTATCCGTCACCATTTGGGGAACGGCTAATTTTTTGACCAATTTTTCGCTCATCGGCATACAAATCAGCCCTTTGCCATAGACAGCCATAAAGTTGACGTTTTCGGTGGTGGCAAATTCGGCGGCACAGACAAAGTCGCCTTCGTTTTCGCGGTCATCATCATCGGTGACGATGATAATCTTGCCGGCTCGCAAATCTTCCAGTGCTTCTTCAATGGTATTAAATTTAAACATAATAGCCTCTCTTATTTTAATTATTTTGGATTTACCCAAGCTACCGTACCGACCAATGACCAAGGGGTCAGACCCTTGTTAATCTATTGTATGCTGCAAGCTCGGACACTCATGAGAAATTCGCTATGCTACGTTCTCATGAGTGTCCGCCTTGAGGCACACAATATGATATAACAATTGTCGGTACTAAGTTATTCCTTTTGACAAGATCAAGTTTGTAAATAAAAGTTCACGTTAAAACCCGGCCTCAGTCAGAAAATCAACGGTCAAACGACCGGATTTTTGCTGGTTGTGGTCTGTTTTTGGGGCTGGATTCAACAACAGCTTTTCGATATATTTGCCGACCAGGTCGTTTTCCAGGTTGACCGGATCGCCGGGTTTCTTGATGCCCAGAATGGTCTCTTTAACAGTATGGGGAATGATCGACACCTTAAAGCTATCGGTGGTTATTTCGGTCACCGTTAAGCTGATACCATCAATGGCAATCGAGCCTTTTTCGATGATGTAGTGCAGTATTTTTGGGGCTGCCTTAATCTCAAAGATCACCGCATTATCATCTTTGGTAATTTGCACAATGTGACCGGTTCCGTCAATATGTCCGGCCACCATATGTCCCCCGAAACGCCCATTGGCGGGCATCGCCCGTTCCAGATTGACGGCCGCACCGCCTTGTAAATCGCCCAGGTTACTGCGATTTAGGGTTTCACTCATAACATCGGCCATCCACTTATTGCCACGGAGCTGGGACACCGTCAGACAGACCCCATTCACCGCCACGCTGTCACCCAGTTTTAAATCGTCGATAATGCGTTCACCCTGAACCCATAGCTGAGAAGACCGTTGACCCTTAATGACGGCGGTGATTTGTCCCACTTCTTCGATAATTCCTGTAAACATTTCCTTACCTCTTCATGTATTCGAGGCAGATATCTTCCCCGAAAATTTTTATTTTTCTGTCTGTAAATTGGAAGGCCTCCGCTGGATCTTCAAGTCCCGAACCTTCGACCGGGGTTTTGGCCGCGGCTCCACCAAATATTTTAGGCGCCAGATAAACATGGAGCTGATTAACAATACCGCTTTTTAAGGCACTAAAATTCAGAGCGCCGCCGCCTTCCAGCAGAATACTGTCGATCCCCACGGCTGCCAATTTCCTCATTAGCTCATTGAGATCTAAATGATCGCCGTCTTTTGAAACTTGAAAAATTTGACAGCCCATGATTTCAAACCGCTTTATTTTTCTCTGATCCCCGGAACAGGTGGCCAGATAAGTAGGAATTTTCCGAGCCGATGCCACCACCCGGGAAGACAGCGGGGTGCGCAAATGGGTATCGCAGATAATTCGGCAAGGGCTTTTGCCGCCCTCGATCCGACAAGTTAGCTCGGGATCATCCTGTAAGATGGTGTTAACCCCGACCATAATACCGGCATATTCATTTCTAGTCTGATGAACGGCTGTCCTGGCCTGCTCTCCAGTAATCCACTTTGATTTCCCGGTATAGGTGGCAATTTTACCATCAAGGGTCATGGCATATTTCATTAACACGTAGGGGGTTTTGTTTTTGATGTAATGAAAAAAGATGGCATTTAATTCCTGGCAGGCCGCTTCCCGAATCCCGGTTATCACCGTAATCCCCTGCTGTCTGAGGATCGCGATCCCCTTGCCACTGACTAGCGGGTTGGGATCTGCTGAACCGATAATCACCCGGCTGATTTTAGCTGCGATAATCGCCTCTGTACACGGCGGGGTTTTGCCATGATGAGCGCAGGGTTCGAGCGTCACATAGAGCGTTGCCCCAGCCGCCGACTGGGTGCAGGCTGCCAGCGCCCGAGGTTCGGCATGAAGCCCGCCATACGCTTCGTGATAACCGCTACCGATGACCACCTCATCCTTGACAATCACTGCTCCTACCAGCGGGTTCGGGTTAACCCGTCCCCGCCCCTGCTGGGCTAATTCAATGGCCAGATCCATATACTTTTGATGATTTTCCACACTTTCTCCTTTCTCAAAAAAGAAAAATACCCTGATGTCATTCAGGGCAAAGGGTTTGTTTTCTGGCTGCATATTTTGTATAAAAGCAACTTTATATAAACGTATTTTGCATATAAAAAGCTCTGAAATGATTACCATTTCAGAGCTAAATAAACAAAGCGATTAACATGCAAAACAACATGAAAACTTTCTTATCTTCTTTCATCCAGACTTTAACTGTCGGCCTCGGAATTACACCGAATCATACCTTGCGGCTCGTGGGCTATACCACCGGTAGGGAAACTATCCCTGCCCTGAAGACTTTATATTTAATTAAATGTATTCTAGCATATTGATATATTTCTGTCAATATGATAAATTATTTTTCATATTGATCTTTTTCGTTTATAATAAAAGCGTAAACAAAAGACAATCTAATTATTTATACTATTCACCGAAATTGACAGAAGGGATGGAACGCGATGGAATGGTTTAGAAAAAGCCTGATCCGCCGAATTGGCACAATTGTAATTGGATTTATTTTTATTGCCTTCGCTGTTTATGGGCTGATTTCCATCGAACTCTTGAGTGGTTTTTTTGAGGCCAACAGTAAGACTGAAATCTCCAAGGATGCGTTGCAGATTGCCACCGAGATTGACAAGTTCATCGAAAAGAATATTGTCATCGTGGAACAGATGAAAACCAACCAGGATTACCAGGCTATAACGGAAGCTCTTGTTACCCGCGAGGAAAAACGGCAACATCCGCTGTTTGAGGTGGTGACTCAGGAACTTCAGGCAATTAAGGCCTCGGACCCCAATATTTCACTGGCTTATATCGGCATAACAAAATCCAATGATGTGATTTCTTCTGCCGCCGAATTTGATCCTAAACCAGACTATGATATTAATCAACGGCTCTGGTATATTGAAACCTTAAAATCCCGGGGCATAACAGTCACCAGCCCCTATATTGATATTGTCACCGAGGAAATGGTCGTCTCCATCACCACCCCGATCCTTAAAAATAATAATGTTATCGGCGCGATGGGGATTGACTTACAAGTTGCCGATATTTCCAAACTGATGGATACCTACAAGATTGGTAAAAATGGCTATACCCTACTGGTTAATAAGGACGGTAGCATTTTTTACCATCCTGACAATCATCCGACTTCTGCCGATCAAAGCGATGCCTATGCCGATCTCAGCCCCTATATGAAGAGGATTACCTCGGGTAACAGTGGCGTCATCGAATACAGTCAAGGGAATACCGCCAAATATATTGCCTATGTACCGACTCAGTCCTCTAACTGGGTGGTGGCAACCGTGATCCCCCGATCCGAAGTACTGGCACCGCTAAATCAGTTTATCGTTAGTTTATTATTTATTTCGCTGGTACTGCTTTTTTTAATCGCCCTGTTTATTAAACGGATGACCCGACTTATTTCAGAACCGATTGTGACCATTTCAGACTCGATTGAAACCTTCAGCCGCGGTGATCAGGAAATTAATCTGCCGGATGCCTTTTATCATCGCGAGGATGAGATTGGCATCTTATCCAGAGGTTTACATCAGATGAGTCACCGGATCACCCATTATATTGAAGAAGTCCAAATCAATAATGAGATCCTTAATAAAGAAATCGACAAACGCCAAGTTGTTCAATCGCAGCTGGAAATGATTCTGGAATTATTGTCTGGCACTGACGAAGGTATTTTTATCCTGAATGATGCGTTTTTTTGCATCTACCATAATGCGGCATTTTCCAGAATCATTGGTATTCCGGAAGCCGAAATCCCGGCGCTTGACTTATCCCAAAATAGTATCCTCATCAATCAGCCACTGGTGGATAGCCTCCAAATGAATCCAGTCTGGACTGGTGAGATCGAATATGCGCTGACTCCAGAAAAAATTCTATTTCTCTTTATGCGTATCAGTAAGGTGAAAAATGGCGAGAATGATTATTATATCGGCAATATTACCAATCTCACGGCACATAAGCAAATTGAAAAAGATATTTATTATCTAAAATATTTCGATCATCTGACCAAGCTCAACAACAAGGTGTTTTTGGATGAATCAGGAATGGAACTGATCAGTGGCGATCCCGAAAAATCCGGCAGCCATGCTTTAATCCTGATCAATATCGATAATTTTCGAATTATTAATGAAGCAAAAGGCTTTGATTTCGGCAACAAGGTTCTGATTGGCCTGGCTAATCGGCTTAAAACCCTGATCAGTAACCAGGATGTGCTGGCGCGGCTGGGCAATGACGAGTTTGGTATCCTGAAGACCGATGTTTCTTCCAACGAAGATTTGTATCAGTATATTCTGGGATTAAGTAAGGCGCTCGAAAAACAGCTCGCCATCAATGACGAAGAACTGATTGTTGATGTCAGCATCGGGATCAGCCTCTATCCCAGTGATGCCAACCACTATGCTAAACTTTTGAAAACCGCCGCTTCAGCCCTGAACAATGTCAAAGCCAATAAGAGCCGCCGTTTTGAATTTTATGACAAAGACATCAATAGCCTCTCGATCCAAAAATATGAGATGCAGAATAAACTGCGTAATGCCCTGAGTAACGATGAGTTTATACTTTACTATCAGCCCCAGGTCGATATGACCACCAATCAGATCATTGGTCTGGAGGCTTTAATCCGCTGGAACAGTCCCGATGGTATGGTTCCTCCGGGAAGCTTTATTGCCATTGCTGAAGAATCAAATCTGATCATTCCCCTAGGGGAATGGGTGCTTGAAAATGCCTGTGCATTTGGCAACAAACTGGCATCGATCGGTTATGCCACTCCAATTGCGGTTAATTTGTCGATGCGGCAGTTTAAAGCTCCGTATATTGGTGAACTGATCCAGTCCATTTTGACTAGAAGCAACCTCCCACCGAATCTTCTAGAACTAGAAATCACCGAGGGAATCCTAATGGATAACGAGACTGAATGTGAGTCGATCCTCAGTCAATTTCACGGGATGGGGATCCAGGTTTCGATCGACGATTTTGGAACCGGCTACTCCTCGCTTAGCTATTTGAAAAAATTTGCCATCGATAAGATCAAAATCGATCGCTCCTTTATAAAAGGGATTCCTCACTATGACAACGGCACGATTGCCAAGGTGATTATTGAGCTGGCCTCAAATTTCAACCTTCAGGTCATTGCAGAAGGGGTTGAAACCACTGAACAGATCAACTTTTTACTAAAAAATAATTGTCACATTGCCCAGGGTTTTTACTATGCCAAACCCCTTTGCGAGAGCGAATTACTGACTTTTATGGACAAATCAAAAAGGGATAATGGCTAAGCCTTATCCCTTTTTTTGTTTAAATCCGATCGCTTCAATTATAGTGGCGTTATTAAAAGTAATTCACTAAAAGACAAATCGTTGGCCGAGGGTTTCCGGGTGATCGGTGGTCATCGCTTCACTCATGATGCAGACCCCTTTGGCGCCAGTCATCATAGCGATTTTATAATTGACTTGGCTAATGCCACCGATCGCAAAAACCGGAATGCTGACACAGTCGCATATTTCTTTGAGAAAACGCAATCCCCGAGCCGGCAGGCCTTTTTTACAATCAGTCGGAAAAACATGACCGGCGACTAAATAATCAGCACCTGATGCTTCAGCTTCTTTAGCCTGTGCCACCGAGTGAACCGATACCCCAACCTGATCAAAAATTTTTATCGCTTCGCTATGTCTTCTCATTTCATCAATAGACAGCTGAATGGTGTCCACCTTTAATCGCTCGGCGGTCGCAATATTCTGATTGATAATCAGTTTCACCTGGTGCCTTTCACAGATTTCTTTCACTTTTATGGCCAGCTCTTCATAATCAGGCTCGCTTAATTCTTTTTCCCTAAGCATAATGGCGTAAGGTTTGCCACTGGCAATTTCATTAATACGATTCAAAAAATCATCGATACACAGTATCTGGTTAGTTATACAAATCAGCATCTTCAACTCCTTCGCTTTTCTTTTTTATAGTCTACCACTATTTTCTAAAAAAGAAACGGTATTTGAATGTTTAAAGACTAAATTACTTAGCTTCTTTGGTTACTTGATTTTATACCCGGATATAGTCACTATAAACCGGTTGGAGCCCCCGCTTTAAAATCATCTGATGGACCTCGCTGACGCTTCGGGGATCGGAAATTTCAAACTGTTGATCGCCTTTTTCTTCCTCTTCATGGCCGCCTACCCCGACACTAACCCCGGCCGAAATTTTTGTCGCTACCATCCCGATGACATGATCCCGAAATCCCGCCCGTTCGCGGGTTGAAATGGTGATCCCGGCAAAGGGCATCAGCAATCGATAGGCCAGCATCACTTGAAGCAACTGTTTCTCATGGACGTCATTAGGATTGTTATCGACATTATTAATAAAGGGTCTAAGCCGAGGGGTGGAAAAACCGATTTCGGCATGGGGGTATTTCTGCAAAATAAAAGCAGCATGCAGGCCGGTGGCAAAAGCGTCTTTTCTAAAATCATCCAAGCCCAGTAATGCCCCAAAGGAGACCCCCCGCATCCCTCCTATCAAAGCTCGCTCCTGGGCATCAAAGCGATAGGGAAAGACCCGCTTGGAACCACTTAAATGAACCTGTTCATACTTGCTAAGATTATAGGTTTCCTGATAGACCGAGACAAAATCGGCACCGCATTTTTTTAAATAGGCGTATTCATCCGTATTCAGGGGATAGATTTCAATGCCTATGGTAGAAAAATATCGGGTGGCCAGCTTAATCGCTGCCCCAATATATTCGACTCCAGAATGAAACCGCGATTCTCCGGTTAAAATCAGAATCTCTTTTAATCCGGTTTTGGCAATGGTCTGTAATTCTTCTGCCATTTCAGTCATCGTCAGCTTCCCTCGGCGGATTTTATTTTGGCAATTAAATCCACAGTACACACAGTTATTTTCACAATAATTGGCAATATAAAGCGGGGTAAACAGAGCGATGCTATTGCCAAAATGTTTTCTGGTTTCAATAATAGCTTTTTTTGCCATCTCTTCTAAATATGGTGTCGCAGCTGGTGATAATAAGGCTCCGTAGTCTTCCGCTGATAAATGATCTTTTTTTAAAGCGGCTTCCACATCCTGGCTTGAGACTTTAAAATGGTCAAAGTTATCCACAGTTTTTAGAACCTTATCCCGTATATCGGAAGCAATCATCTCCATCCCCGGTTGATAAGCCATCGGATTTGTTCGTTTTTTTGCCATCCTAGTCCTCCAAAAATCCGGTTAAGGGGCTGGAGGCTTCTCCCGCCTCAGTTAATACCCGACCCAAACCAGCCAGATAGGCATTTCGGCCGGACTCAATCGCCTGGCCAAAGGCTCTGGCCATCAGCGGAACATTTTTGGCCGTCGCTACCGCGGTATTACACATGATCGCATCGACCCCCATTTCCATCGCCTCACAGGCCTGGGACGGCCGCCCGATTCCGGCATCAACAATAATCGGAACTGTAATTTCGTTGACTAGAATTTCAATAAAATCTCGGGTACTCAGTCCCTTGTTGCTGCCAATCGGTGACGCTAGTGGCATTACCGCGGCTGCTCCGGCACTGACTAGATCCCGGGCAACATTTAAATCCGGGTACATATAGGGCATCACAATAAACCCCTCCCCAGCCAGGATCTCGGTGGCTTTAATGGTTTCGTAATTGTCGGGAAACAGATATTTAGAATCTCTGATGACTTCCACCTTGATAAAATTTCCGCAATTTATTTCCCGCGCCAATCGGGCAATTTTGACCGCTTCCTCAGCCGTTCTGGCACCCGAGGTGTTGGGTAGCAGAGTAATCTGCTTCGGAATATAATCCAGAATATTTTCTTCGCCCCCCAGATTCGCCCGCCGCAGCGCCAGGGTCACCATTTCCGCTCCGCCATTCTCAACCACCGCCTTGACAATTTCCAATGAAAACTTTCCCGACCCTAGAATAAATCGGGAAGTAAAGCGGTGTCCACCAATTATTAATTGATCTGCCATTTTTTCTCCTTTTTCAACTTAATTTTTAGGATTTGTAAAACTACTTGCTAAAATAATTACTGCATTATCTTCAATTTTTTATTATGCTCAGCCCCCACCGACAAAGCGAACCACTTCCAGACTGTCCGCCTCACAGAGTATCACTGTGTCGTAGTTTGCTTTCGGGACTATTTCACCATTTCTGGCCACCGCTAGGGTGGCTACATCAAACTGATTGGCAACTAAAAATTGCATCAGACTTTGATTGTTGTCCAGGGATACTTCTTTTCCATTGACTCTCATTTCGATCTTCTCCTTCACGATTAAAACACAAGCTTACAAACGCAAAAAAAGCACAAAACGCGATTACACCCTTTCGGTGGTGTACCCCATTTTGCACTTCTATTCGTCTCTTCTTGTTTCTATATTATTACATTACCCGGCTAAAGTCAAGTTTTTAGTCGCATCAAAACTGCAAGGAAGCTACTTTCACGAAAATAAATTTATTACTAATCCTGGTTTAAATCAAATTTTTACATAATTTTACATAAATTAACATCGATTAACCCTTTTTTTAAGATGATTCCAACTCAAATGGGGTATAATGCTGTAAATAAATGTAAATTATTTGGAGGTACAAACATGAATGAAGAATTACTAGAATTGATTAAAGCAAAAAAAGGCTTTATTTGCGATATGGATGGCGTGATCTACCACGGCAATAGACTGCTGCCAGGTGTAAAGGAATTTGTCGACTGGCTTTATGCTAATGATAAGAATTTCCTCTTCCTGACCAATTCCAGCGAACGTTCACCGATTGAACTAAAAGAAAAACTGGCGCGGTTGGGTCTGGATATTGATGAAAGCCATTTTTATACCAGCGCTCTGGCTACTGCTAAATTTTTAAAGGATCAATCGCCAGGTTGTTCTGCCTATGTAATTGGCGAACCGGGACTGGTCAATGCCCTTTATGACGTCGAAATTACCATGAATGATGTCGATCCGGATTACGTCGTTTTTGGCGAAACCCGTTCTTATAACTATGACTCGGTACTTCGAGCCGTCAAACTGATTCAAAAAGGCGCCAAACTAATTGCCACCAACCCGGACTTAACCGGCCCCACCGAAGACGGTATCGTCCCAGCTTGCCGGGCTTTTGTGGCACCAATCGAACTGGCTACCGGCAAAGCGGCCTATTACGTCGGCAAGCCAAACCCGCTGATGATGCGTACCGGGATCAAACGTCTGGGTGTTCATAGCGATGATGCCCTGATTATTGGCGACCGCATGGACACTGACATCATTGCCGGCATCGAGTCCGGCCTGACTACCTTATTAGTTCTTAGCGGTGTATCCACCCGGGAAACCGTCAACGATTTTCCCTACCGACCCAACTATATCCTCACTGGTGTTGATGAAATTGTCGCCGGGCTGGGACTAGGAACCAGAGCTTAATCGGCCATAAATAGCAGCACTGAATTTAAAAATCAATGAGACGTCATTTTCGACGCCTCTTTTTTTGCCCTTATTTACACCTCAAAAGGAATCACCGACGCCAGCAAATCTTTGGCATACTGGTTCTTGGCCATCGCCAATTCGCCACTTTGCAGTTCTTCGACAATCTTTCCCTGATATAAAAAAAGTATCTTATTACACAGATGAGACACCGCCTGCAGATCATGGGCAACAAAGAGATAGGTGATGTTCATCTCGACCCGCAACTGATGAAGTAGCTTAAGGATCTGAGATTGTACCGAAACGTCCAGGGAGCTAATCGCTTCATCCAACACAATAAAGCGGGGGTTGGTGGCAATGGCTCTGGCAATGCACACCCGCTGCAGCTGACCGCCGCTGAGTTCATGGGGATAACGGTTTTTAATCGCTTGCTCCAACCCCACCTTCACCAACAACTTTTCAATGTGCCGATCCACATCTTTTCCCGCACCGCTAGCGTAAAGGGGTTCGGCAATCGCTTCTACCACGGTATAGCGGGGATTTACTGAAGCCATATAATCCTGGAATACCACCGACATTTTCCCCTTATTGTTTTTAATCCATTGCTTTGCCGGTAGTCCTTCAAATAAAATGCTGCCTCTGTCCGGCTTCTCCAGACCCATAATCAGCCGGGCCAGGGTGCTTTTTCCACTGCCACTTTCACCGATTAGTCCGACACAGGTTCCCGCTTCAATGGTCAGATTCACCCCGTTTAGGATCTTCACCCGGGAGCCGCTAAAATTGACTCCCACCTTTAAATAACTTTTTTCCAAATCCTTTATTTCAAGCAGCTTAGCCATTGTGGTCTCCTTTTCTCATCGCCTTTTTAAAGGACTCGGTCAGTTCCAGTCGGGTGTCAATGAGATATTTGGTATAGGCATGCTGGGGATTTCTAAAAATATCACCCGCATCCCCATATTCCACCGCCGCCCCATCCTTCATCACCAGCAACCGATCCGACAAATATTTAACCACCCCCAGATCATGCGAAATGAAAATCAGGGCGGTTCCCATTTTTTGCCGGATCATTTTAAACTCCTCGACCACCTGTCCCTGATTAATCGAATCCAGGGCGGTAGTTGGTTCATCGGCGATAATCAGATCGGGCTCCATCGCCAGGGCAGTGGCAATCATACACCGCTGCAGCATCCCGCCGGATAGCTGATGGGGGTATTTTTTAACCACTTGTTTGGGGTCATGAATATTCATCAGACCCAGGGCTTCTTTAGCCAAAGCCAGACTCTGTTTCTTGCTGAGATTTTTATTCTCAACAAAGGTTTCGACCATCTGATCACCGATTTTGGCAATCGGGTCAAAGGCTGACATGGCATCCTGAAGGATCATCGCAATCTGTTTGCCGCGAATCTCTCGCATGCTGTTTTCATCCTCTCGCAGCAAATCCCTTTCACTGTCCTGAGACTTAAAGACAGCGGCACCCTGACTTTTGAGCCAGGGATTGGTGATTCCTAGCAAGGCTCTGGTAATCATCGATTTGCCACTGCCGCTTTCACCGACAATCCCCAGACAACTGTTTTCTGCCACAGAAAAGCTGACATCATGGATGATTTCATCCTGATCCCGTAAATCGGTGACGGTTAGATTTCTGACGTCCAGTAAGACCCTCATTGAGTCACCGCCTTTTTTCGTCGGCCAAACAGGGCGCTAAACAAAGAATACCGCTTTGTACTAAATCCCTTATTGATTTTGGGATTAAGGGCCACCTGGATACTGTCGCCAAGAAAATTAAAGGCTGCCACCACCATAAAGATGGCCATCCCCGGTGCCAGCATCTGGCCGGGATTGGTGGTCATGACATTTTTAGCTTCATTGAGCATCATCCCCCATTCGGCTGTCGGCGGCTGAACCCCCAGACCCAAAAAGGAAAGGGCCGAAATATTTAAAATGATCGCCGCCGTATCCAGGGTGGCCAGCACCGCAATCTCACCGATGGCGCCAACCAACAGATGTTTTCTGACAATATGCCAGGTTGAACAACCAGCGACCTTGGCAAAGCGGATATAGTTACTATCCATAAACGCAATCACTATCGAGCGAATCATCCGCACATACCAGGCCCATTTGGCAATCACTGTGGCCAGAACGATGTTGGTTATTCCCATTCCCAGAATCCCGACGATCGCAAGGATCAGCACCTCGCTGGGGAAGGACAACATGATATCGCAGATCCGCATGATCACATCATCAACCCAGCCCCGGAAGTAGCCCGCAATCACCCCCAGGACGGTACCAATCAGAATGGTCACCACCATCGTCAGCACCGAAACGAGGATCGTTATCCGGCCACCATATAAAATCCGGGAAAGAACATCCCGACCCAGTTGATCGGTGCCAAACCAATGAGTCAGCGATGGGCCCTGAAACTTATTAATGATATTCTGGGCAGTCGGGTCATATGGCGCTAGCAATGGTGCCAGAATAGCCAGACTAATCACCATTAAGAGAAAAAAACTGACCCCCATCGCCAGGCGGTCATTTTTGAAGCGGTTCCAAAATTCTGCCATTTCAGGCCTCCCTTCTTCTTCGGGGATCGATCCAGACAGATCCCAGATCCACTAATAAATTACAAAATACAAAAAGTACCGCCATAATCAGCACATAAGCTTGAATCATCGGGAAATCGCGATTGAAGATCGCCGTCACACAAAGCCTCCCGATTCCCGGCCAGGCAAAAATGTTTTCAATCACGACAGTTCCGGCAATCAGTTTGGGAATCGACATCCCCAGAGCCGTTAAGGAAGTTTGCAGGGAATTTTTAAAGACGTGCTTCATAATAGTCTGTTCCTTTAATCCCCGAACCCGCCCATACAGCACATAATTTTCCCGTTTATTGTCAATCATGTTGTTCCGAATCAGCCGGACATAGGTAGAAATATACCCTAGTGACAGGGTTACCGCCGGTAGGATCACCGAAGCTGGGGTCGTCATCCCGCTGGTCGGCAACCATTTGAGCTTTACCGCAAAAAGCCACATGAGCAGAATTCCTGCCCAGAAGCCGGGAATCGCTGTTCCTATAAAAACAATCCCACGGATCACCTGATCGGTGATGCTGTCTTCTTTTATGGCACACAGAACCCCGGCTCCCACCGAGATCACAACAATGATTAACAGCGAAACCCCAGCCAGATAAAGAGTCGGTGGCAATGCCTTAGCAATTTCTTCGCCCACTGCTTTATTATTTACATAACTGTTGCCAAAATCACCCTGGAGGGCGTTGCCCAACCAGGTCAGATAGCGGGTCATAAAGGGATCATCCAGTCCCAACTGCTCCCGCATCTGGGCAATATTCTCAGCGGTAGGGGTGACCTCATTGACCCGAATGGCCACCTCAGCCGGATCACTGGGGCTTAAATTAATTAGTATAAAGGCAAAAAAGGAGATTCCGATTAAAATCGGAATCATCCACAGGAGCCTTTTGACAATGTAATGCTTCATGGTCTTACTCCCTTTTATTTTTCCAGTTTGTCATTCATGATTAATTGGAAAAATACATTTTTTCAAATGGTATTTCATATTGAGAATCATTAAAGGTTACACCTTTTAACCCTTCGATACCCACTGCTTTTGTTTTTGAATAGGAAATTGGCACATAGACACTCTGATCATTAATATAGGTCAGTATCTCTTTATACATCTCTGACCGTTTACTTTTATCGGCTTCGATCATAATTTTAGTAATGGTTTCATCCAGCCACTGTTTCTTTGCCAGTCCCACCTGGGCCTGATAATCACCATGAGCCGGAATTCGCCAGGATGAAACATAGGATTGCGGATCGTAGGGGGTTCCCCACGACAGCGAATACTGAAGATCAAAATCGCCGGTTTTCTGACGATCCAGAAAGGCCTGTTTCTCTTCCCCAAGAATATTCATCTTGATGCCAATGGCTGCCAGATCCGCTTGAATCGATGTGGCGATGGTGCCTTCCTGGGCATTTTTAGAATTATAGGAGAAGGTGATTTCGCATTTCTGTCCATCTTTTGCCCGAACCCCATCGCTTCCCAACTTCCAGCCGGCTTCTTCTAATAATTGTTTGGCCTTTTCCTGATCATAAGAGGTAGTTTTTAAATCAATATCACAATAAGGTACATCTTTAGACATCAGCGTATCAGCCTGATCCTCTGAGCCGTTTAGAATCCCCTGAATGATATTGGTCTTGTTGACTGCATGTTCAATCGCTTCCCGAACCTTGATTTCTTTGGTAATCGGGGCATTAGTGTTAAGTAGAATCGCGCGGGACGCCACCGGTTCACTTAAATAAGTTTTATAGGCACCTTCTTCTTCCAGCTTTTTATAGGAATCCAAATCAATCTGATCACCATCTGCCCCGAAGAGCAGATCCACTTCGCCGTTCTGGAGGGCTAATAAAATCGTCTGCGGATCTGGCATGACCTTCCAGTTGATCGTTTTAATCTTCGTTTTTTCACCCCAGTAAGTTTCATTCTGGGTAAAGGTGGCATATTGATTGTCAACGTGCTCAGCTAACACCCAAGGACCGGTACCAACATAACCACTGACTCCTTCTTTGGTTGTGCCATTAACAAAACAATTCGGTGAAATAAAGCGGAAGGGACGGGTTAGCCCCAACTCAACCAGGGTCGGATAGTAGGGATGCTTTAACACCAGCTTAAAGGTATGGTCATCGACCACCACATTTTCCTTGATCTCATTAACCATGTCCAGCCAGGCATGGCGTTCCAGATTTCCGACGATGGCATCCATATTCATTTTGACCGCTGCGGCATTAAAGGCGGCTCCATCAGTAAAGGTCACCCCTTTTCGCAGATGGAAGGTATATTCCAGTCCATCCGCCGAGATTTCCCAGCTTTCCGCCAGTGCCGGCTTCACTTCGCCGCCTTCATTTTTCGTCAGCCCTTCAAAAATCATGTTTTGAGCCGACATCTCGCCTGAATAGAGATGGGGGTTAATGTCCCGGATATCCTTGGTAGAGGCATAATTTAATGCTTCTTTGGTGGAAACATCAACGTTTGCCGATGTGCCACTGCACCCGGCAAAAATACTGGTACATAACACAGTGGTAATTAGTACTGCTAAACCTTTTTTTAATTTCATTTTCTTTTCTCCTCATCGATTGATCTATTTGATAAGCTCCCAGTTAGTCAATATCTTTTTTTATCCTGTTAATTAACTGGCAGATCCACCACAATTTAATAATCTCGCCCCGGTTTTTTGCATAAAAAAATCCTTATCTCGAAAAAGATAAGGAGTCACAGGCGCAACAAGGCAGA
>JAHIQT010000168.1 GCA_018903255.1 Bacillota bacterium
TCAGAAGATTGAAGTCATCGATTACGATGTATTTAAGAAATTAGCTGATTTTGATGCCATTCAGGCTTTCAGAAATAACGCCTTGAATCCAGAACACCCTGTAACTCGGGGAACTGCACAGAATCCGGATATTTTCTTCCAGGCACGTGAAGCGTGTAATCCCTTCTATGATAATATTCCAGCTATTGTTGCGGAATATATGGAAAAAATTTCAGCAGAAACTGGTCGGGGATACCATTTATTTGATTATTACGGTGCTGATGATGCGGAAAATATCATCGTCGCGATGGGTTCGGTAACCGATACGATTGAAGAAACAATTGATTACTTAATGGCTCAGGGCGAAAAAATCGGACTCATCAAGGTTCGTTTATTCAGACCTTTTGCACCAGAATACTTATTAAAAGTATTACCAAAAACAGCTAAAAAAATTGCCGTTTTAGACCGTACTAAAGAACCTGGTTCATTGGGTGAACCTTTATACCAGGATATCTGTACCGTCTTCTATGGCAAAGAATTCCAACCAATAATTGTTGGTGGTCGCTATGGACTGAGTTCCAAAGATACAACTCCAACCCAGATTAAAGCCGTTTATGATAATTTAAAACTTGATAAACCCAAAGATAAATTTACCATCGGGATTGTCGATGATGTTACCCACACAAATCTTGAACTGCCTGAAAGCATCTTTACTGTTCCAGCCGGGACAAAGGGTTGTAAGTTCTGGGGTCTTGGTTCTGATGGAACTGTTGGTGCTAACAAATCGGCGATTAAAATTATCGGCGATCATACTGACTTGTATGCTCAGGGTTATTTCTCCTATGATAGTAAAAAATCCGGCGGGGTTACCGTTTCACACTTGAGATTTGGTAAAAAACCAATTAAATCAACTTACCTAATTGTTAACTCAGACTTTGTTTCCTGCTCAACCCAAGCCTATGTTAACCAATATGATCTTCTAAAAGGTTTGAAAAAAGGTGGAACCTTCCTGTTGAATACCGTATGGGAAGCAGCTGAACTAGATGAAAAATTACCAGCATCTTTAAAGAAATATATTGCCGATAATGACATCAATTTCTATACTATCAACGCCACCAAAATTGCCGAAGAAATTGGTCTTGGTCGTCACACCAACATGATTATGCAATCGGCCTTCTTTAAACTGGCTGAGATCATTCCAATTGAAGACGCCGTGGCTTACGCCAAAGCCGGGATCCTGAAAGATTATGGAAACAAGGGCCAAAAAATTGTCGACATGAATAATGCCGCTGTTGACCGTGGCGTTGACGCACCAGCTAAGGTTGAAGTACCGGAAGCCTGGAAGTCGCTTAACACTGAGCTTGCAGCTGAAGAAAATGTCCCAGAATTTATTTCTAAGATACTCCGTCCGATAAACCGATTAGAAGGTGACGATATCCCTGTATCAACCTTTACTGGCATTGAAGATGGAACCTTCATGGCGGGATCATCGGCCTATGAAAAACGTGGTATCGCAGTTAATGTGCCAAAATGGATACCAGAAAACTGTATTCAATGTAACCAGTGTTCGTTTGTCTGCCCACACGCTGCGATTCGTCCAGTGTTAGTAGATAGCGGTGAAAAAGCAGCGGCTCCAGAAGGCTTTGAAACCTTGAAAGCGACCGGAAAACAATTTGACGGTCTGGAATATCGTATCCAGGTCAGCACCCTTGACTGTACCGGTTGTGGTAATTGTCAGGATGCCTGCCCGGCTAAAACGAAAGCCCTGGAAATGGAAGCAATTGATACCCAGGCTAATCAGATTCCCTTGTGGAACTATTCAACAACCGTTAAGATCAAAGATAACCTGGTAAGCAAGACAACCGTTAAGGGCAGTCAATTCTGTCAACCATTGCTTGAATTCTCGGGAGCTTGTGCTGGTTGTGGTGAAACACCATACGTTAAGACAATCACCCAATTGTTCGGCGATCGGATGCTAGTTGCTAACGCTACTGGTTGTTCATCAATCTGGGGAGCATCCTCACCATCGACACCTTATTGCGTCAATTCAGAAGGAAAAGGTCCAGCTTGGGCAAACTCCTTATTTGAAGATACCGCTGAGTATGGCTACGGGATGATGTTGGCTACCGAAAAAATGGCTGATAACATTCAGAGCTACGCAACTCAAATAATTGACAGCAATGCGCCAGATGCAGTAAAAGACGCAATTAATGCATGGATTGATAGCAGAAAAGACGCAGAAGCCTCAAAAATTGCATCACCTAAACTGGTTGAAGCATTAGAAAACTTTACTCCAAGTGAAGAAGTGGCTCAATTTGTTAAATTCATACTCGATAACCAAGCCTTCCTGATCAAAAAATCACAATGGATTTTTGGTGGCGACGGTTGGGCTTACGATATCGGCTATGGCGGATTAGATCATGTACTGGCGACCCGTAAAAATGTCAATGTGCTGGTTATGGATACTGAGATTTACTCCAATACTGGTGGTCAAGCATCAAAATCAACGCCAACTGGTGCAGTAGCACAATTTGCGGCGGCTGGAGAGCGCATCAAGAAGAAAGACTTAGGAATGATGGCTGCCACCTACGGCTACGTCTATGTTGCACAGGTTGCCATGGGTGCTGATAAGAACCAATTTATGAAAGCCCTTCAGGAAGCCGAAGCTTATGATGGACCATCACTGATCATTGCCTATGCGCCTTGTATCAACCACGGTATTAAAGGCGGGATGAGCCATACCCAATCACACGAA
>JAHIQT010000169.1 GCA_018903255.1 Bacillota bacterium
TATCGAGGTAGAAGGCTCAGTTATTGAGTCATTACCAAACACTATTTTCTTAGTTGAATTGGAAAATGGACATCAGATAACTGCACATATTTCGGGAAAACTTCGCATGAATTACATAAGAATTTTACCGGGAGATAAGGTAGTTGTTGAATTATCCCCATATGATTTGACCCGCGGGCGTATCGTATGGCGTGGAAAAGGGAAATCATAAAGGAGGCATACAAATGAAAGTTAGACCATCAGTAAAACCGATTTGTGAAAAATGCAAAATTATTAAGAGAAATGGTCGTGTTATGGTAATTTGCGAAAATCCAAAACACAAGCAGAAACAAGGTTAAACCGTCGAGTCCAGAAAAAAAGAACATGACCGCGGCAATTTTAGTCATGTTCATAACATAAAAACACCCTGGGTTTTAATCAAGTTACGTCACTAACTTTGATTGGCGCACCAGCATTTAGAAAACAATTTAGGAGGTACACACCCTATGGCAAGAATTGCCGGAGTCGATTTGCCCCGAGATAAGCGGGTAGAAATTGGATTAACTTACATTTATGGTATTGGACATTCAACATCTTTAGAAATCTTAAAAACTTTAAATATCAATCCTGATACCAGAGTTAAAGATCTTACTGAAACAGAAGTGAATGATCTGCGAAATACGATTGATACATACACTGTTGAAGGTGATCTTCGTCGAGAAGTTAACTTAAACATCAAACGATTGATAGAAATTGGATCTTATAGAGGATTACGCCATCGTCGAGGACTTCCTGTTAGAGGGCAAAAGACTAAAACGAATGCCAGAACTCGAAAAGGTCCTAAACGTCTCGTCAGTAAGAAGAAATAAGGAGGGCTAAAGAATGGCAGTTAAAAAAGCACGAAGAAAAGTTAAAAAAGTCAAAAAGAATATTGAACGTGGCCAGGCCCATATTCAATCTTCTTTCAACAATACCATTGTTACCATTACAGATATGTCAGGAAATGCTCTTTCATGGGCAAGTTCTGGTGGATTAGGCTTTAAAGGTTCGCGTAAAAGCACTCCTTTTGCTTCTCAAATGGCAGCAGAAGAAGCAGCAAAAGCAGCCATGGAGCATGGACTTAAAAGCGTTGAAGTTTTAGTCAAAGGCCCTGGTTCTGGACGTGAGGCAGCAATTCGAGCCTTACAGGCGGCTGGATTGGAAATTACCCTGATCCGCGATGTAACGCCTATTCCACATAACGGTTGTCGACCACCTAAGCGACGACGAGTATAACAGGAGGGCGAAAAATATGTCAAGAAATATAGAAGCATCATGCCGACAATGTCGACGCGAAGGTGCAAAATTGTACCTGAAGGGCGAACGTTGTTATTCAAACAATAAATGTGGGTTCGAAAGACGTCCAACACCACCAGGCCAACACGGTAAAAGACGAACAAAATTATCTGAATATGGCCTGCAATTGCGAGAAAAACAAAAAGCAAAACGTATTTACGGGGTACTGGAAAAACAATTCCGTGGATACTTTGAAATTGCTGAAAAGCAAAAAGGAATTACTGGTCATAACCTGTTGATTCATTTAGAATCACGGTTGGACAATGTTGTCTATCGATTGGGTTTGGCAACTTCCCGGAAGGAAGCCCGTCAACTGGTTGATCATGAACATTTCCTGATCAACGGCAAAAAACTCAATATCCCTTCTTATATCATGAAAGATGGCGATGTGATTGAAGTTCGACCAAAGAGTAAAAAATCTCAAAAATTCAAAGACATTTTAGAAGTGACTGAAAATAGAACCGTGGCACCTTGGTTGTCTAAAGATGTTGAAACACTATCAGGAAAAGTCATTGGCAGACCGGCAGTAGAAGACTTAGATGTCGAAATTGCTGAACATCTTATTGTTGAATTGTATTCTAAATAGGCTACATGTTCGGGAACCAATTAACCCTCATGTTAATGTATGGATTATAAATAAGTAGGAGGGTCTGATAAATGATCGAATTCGAGAAACCAGTCATCGAAATTGTTGATAAAAAAGACGACGATACCTACGGGCGGTTTGTCATTGAACCTTTAGAACGGGGATATGGAACTACCCTTGGTAATAGTCTGAGAAGAATAATGCTGTCATCCCTACCCGGTGTGGCAGTCACATCAGTAAAAATTGAAGGCGTATTGCACGAATTTTCAACCATACCCGGGGTAAAAGAGGATGTTATCGAAATTCTCTTGAATCTTAAAGGTCTGGCGGCAGAAATCTACACCGATGAGCCAAAGGTTATTTACATTGAAGCAACAGAAGAAGGTGAAATCACCGCAGGTGATATCATCGCCGACTCTGACGTCGATATCCTCAACCCGGAGATGCATATTGCTACCTTGTCAAAAGGTTCAACCTTAAACATGGAAATGCGGATCGAAAAGGGTCGTGGTTATGTAGCGGCAGATAAAAATAAATATCCGGGCATGCCAATTGGAACCATTCCAATGGACTCAATCTTTTCTCCAATCATTAAAGTTAATTTCTTAGTGGAAAACACCCGAGTTGGTCAAATTACCGACTTTGATAAATTAACCATTGATATTTGGACAGATGGAACGACTACCCCGGAAGAAGCACTTTCTTTGGCAGCCAAGGTTTTAAGTGAACATCTCAACTTGTTTATTAATTTAACTGAACATGCCACTACTGTGGAAATCATGGTAGAAAAAGAAGAAAGTGAAAAAGAACGGATTCGCGAAATGTCAATTGAAGAGCTGGAACTTTCCGTAAGATCCAGTAATTGTCTACGACGAGCGAATATTGATACAGTTGAAAAACTAACACAACGAAGCGAAGAGGATATGATCAAAGTTCGTAACCTCGGTCGCAAATCTCTTAATGAGATCAAGCACAAGCTAGCAGAGATTGGATTGTCCTTGAGTCAAGAAGAAGAAAAGGCAAAGGAGTAACACTATGGCGGGATATCGAAAACTAGGCCGTCCCTCTGATCAAAGAAGAGCATTATTGCGTAATCTTACCACTGCCCTTTTAGAACACGGTAAAATTGAAACAACCGTAACCAGAGCGAAGGAAGTTAAAAGAATAGCAGATAAAATGGTCACTTTAGGTAAAAGAGGCGACTTACATGCCAGAAGACAGGCAATTTCATATATCACTCAAGAAGCAGTGGTCAAACAATTGTTTGATGAAATAGCACCTAAATATACTGAACGAAACGGTGGCTACACGCGAATATATCGGGTGGGTCCACGTCGTGGCGACGGCGCAGAAATGGCTATAATTGAATTAGTATAATTTAAGATGCAAAAAGGGGATTAAGATGTTGTTTACGCTTAATCCCTTTCTTATATTGCAAATCTTATGATTTAACACCAAAGAAGGTGAAAACGAGTGACGATGGATGTTAAAAATAAAATGATCGACGTGAGAGATGTTTACTTCTCATACCCACATCATAACGAAAATGAGGCAGTTCATGCATTGAACGGCGTCAGTTTGCACATTGAAAAAGGTGAGTTTGTCGGAATCATCGGACACAATGGTTCCGGGAAATCTACCCTTTCCAAATTACTCAATGCGATCATCTTTCCCAGCCAGGGTGATGTGATTGTCAGTGGGCTTAATACTAAGGATCATCAAAATCTCTGGACGATCCGTCAGACCGCGGGGATGGTTTTCCAGAACCCAGATAATCAACTGGTCGCCACGATCGTTGAAGAGGATGTGGCATTTGGACCGGAAAACCTGGGAGTACCACCCTTGGAAATTAGAGAGCGGGTCGACCGCGCCCTGGCTGTTGTCGAGATGCAGGCCTATGCCCATCAGAAACCGCACCAGTTATCAGGGGGACAAAAGCAGCGGATTGCCATTGCCGGCATTCTGGCGATGGAACCGGAGTGTATCATTTTTGATGAGCCGACAGCCATGCTTGATCCATCGGGACGCCGCGAGGTTATGGAAACGATCAAACGGCTAAACCGCGATAAAGCGATGACGGTGATTCATATCACCCATTTTATGGAAGAAATTGTCGATGCGGATCGAGTCATTGTGCTGGACAAGGGTAAGGTTGTGATGGAAGGTCAACCGCGGACGATTTTCAAACAGGTCAAACGTCTTAAAGAGATTGGTCTGGATGTGCCGCAAATGACGGAATTAGCTTATGAGCTGCGCGGTGAAGGACTTAAAATACCGGATGATGTTTTAAGCATTGAGGAGATGGTGAATGCGCTATGTCAGTAGAAATAAAAAATCTTTCACACACGTATTCTGAAGGTTCGCCCTTTGAATTTAGAGCACTAAAGGATATCAGCATCACCATTGAAAATGGCAGTTTTATTGGTATCATCGGTCATACTGGTTCAGGTAAGTCAACCCTGATCCAGCATCTTAACGGTTTATTAACGCCTACTTCTGGCACCGTTCTGGTGGATGGTAAAGATATCTTTGAAACAAAAAAATCAGAACTGATTCAGCTTAGACACCATGTTGGTTTGGTATTTCAGTACCCGGAGCATCAGCTGTTTGAAGAAACGGTTCAGAAAGATGTCGGCTTTGGTCCTAAAAATCAGGGGCTTAGTGAGGATGAGATTGATCAGCGGGTCAGACAATCGATCAAAATGGTTGGTCTGGATTTTGATGCGATCAAAGACAAATCACCATTTGAATTATCCGGTGGACAGATGCGGCGGGTCGCAATTGCCGGTGTTTTGGCGATGGAACCGTCGGTGCTGATCCTCGATGAACCGACCGCCGGGCTTGATCCCCGTGGACGTGAAGAAATACTGGCGCAGATCAAGTCACTACACACCCAGAAACAAATCACTGTTGTGCTGGTCTCTCATAGTATGGAAGATATCGGCAAAATGGTTGATAAGATTCTGGTGATCAACGAAGGTGAGGTGGTCTTTTTCGATACACCTAATCGTGTTTTTACGGAGATTTCCACCCTCGAGAGCATTGGTCTGGCAGTACCACAGGTAACCTATCTGATGCGACGCCTGAAAGAAAAGTATCCAGAAATCAGAGAAGATATCTTTACGGTGGAAGCCGCCAAGAAAGAAATTCTCAAAGTCATAAGAGGATAGTAGAATGTTAAAAGATGTTACAATTGGTCAGTATTATCCAACTGGTTCGGTTATTCATAAGTTGGATCCCCGGACAAAGATACTATTTACCACAGCATTTGTTGTGATGTTGTTTTTTTTGAATAATCTATGGGGTTATTTAGCCACGTTTTTGATCCTGGCAACCATTACCTTGCTTTCAAAAATTCCGGTGGGGTATATTATCCGGGGAATTAAGGGTTTGGTGCTAATTATCATGCTGACAGTGGTGTTAAATCTGTTTATGACCCCAGGAACCACTATCGCGACTTTGGGACCGCTAAGCGTCACACTAGAGGGTTTGAAAGTGGCAACTTATATGGCACTGCGGCTGATCTTTCTGGTGGTTGGTACCAGTATCATGACGCTGACTACCTCTCCGATTGATCTAACTGATGGGATGGAGTGGTGCATGCGCTTTATTCCCTTTGTGCGCCGCTATGCGCATGAACTGGCGATGATGATGTCGATTGCGCTGCGCTTTATTCCTACCTTGATGGAAGAAACTGAGCGAATAATGAAGGCTCAAAAAGCCAGAGGGGCAAATTTTGAGACCGGCAGCATTATTTCCCGGGCTAAAAACCTGATTCCGATTCTGATTCCGCTGTTTATTTCCGCTTTTCGCAGAGCCGACGAATTGGCCACCGCGATGGAAGCCCGCTGTTACCGGGGCGGCGAGAATAGAACCCGGATGAAACAATTGGCCTTCGAATTCCGCGATCATGCCAGCCTGGTACTGATGGTTATGATGATTGTTGGTCTTTATCTGACTACCATGATAAACATTCCCTTAGGGTTCCCAATTTAAGAGGCGAGGCTGGAAATGAAAAACATTCAGCTGATCATCAGTTATCGGGGAACCAATTATTGCGGCTGGCAGGTGCAGCCAAATGGACTTAGTATTCAGGAAGTGATTACCAAAGCGATCAGCGAGCTCACTGGCGAAGCGGTCAATCTGACTGGTTCCGGTCGAACCGATGCCGGGGTTCATGCTTTGGGCCAGCATGCCAATTTTTTTACCGCTGCGACGATCCCACCGGAGCAATGGTACCGGGCTCTGAATACTCGTCTGCCAGCAGACATTCGGGTGATCAGCAGCAGGGCGGGTAAGCTAGACTTTCATAGTCGCTACCATGCTAAAGGTAAAAGCTATCTCTATAAAATGCTGACCAGTTCGGTGGCCAGCCCCTTTCTGGCCGATTTGGCCTTTTATGTACCCCGAACCCTGGACTGGGCAGTCATGGAAGAGGCAGCTACCAGTTTTTTAGGTGAGCATGACTTTACGGCTTTTATGGCCAGTGGCAGCTCGATCAAGACTACTGTGCGTACGATTACCGAAATCTCATTTACCAATAAAGACAATTTATGGGAAATAACCTTTACCGGAAATGGATTTTTGTATAATATGGTGAGGATTATTGTGGGAACTTTGTATGAAGTTGGCTATGGCCGAATAAAATCTCAGGATATCAAAGCGATTATTAAAGGTAAAGATCGTAGCATGGCTGGAATTACCGCTCCGGCCCATGGTCTTTATTTAAAGGAAGTATTTTATTAGATATAATAAAATAATGTGCGAATGGGCATAAATAACTTGACACACCCGGGAAGATGCTATAGAATTAACGATGGACGTTAATGTATCACTAGCCCCGATACGATAAAAAACGATTTCTGATAACTCCCACTTATCGGAAAACCAATAGATAAAAAATAAAGAAATTATTAACTGAGGAGGATTTTTGAGATGAATGCGAACGCCACAAAAATGGCCAAATCTCATGAAATAGACCGTAAATGGTATGTGATTGATGCTGAAGGTAAGGTATTAGGACGGCTGGCGACAGAAGTTGCGAATATTTTGCGAGGAAAGAATAAACCATTTTTTTCACCACATATGGATTGCGGAGATTTTGTTATTATCATTAATGCCGAAAAGATTGTGCTAACTGGAAACAAATTGGATCAAAAATTATATAAGACATATTCAGGATATTGCGGTGGGTTAAAAGAAATGACCTACCGAAAATTCTTAGCTGAAAAACCAGAACTTTTGGTTTTCAAAGCAGTGAAGGGTATGATCCCACATAACAAATTAGGGGATAAAATTGCGACTAAACTTAAAGTTTATGCTGGCAACGAACATCCACATGCTGCCCAATTGCCTGAAGTTTACGAATTTTAATGCTGAGAAGGAGGATATAGAGAATGGCTAAAGTACAATATTTTGGAACTGGACGAAGAAAAACCTCGGTTGCCCGAGTTCGATTATTACCAGGGAGTGGAAAAATTACCATTAACGGACGTGATATTGATGAATTTTTCGGAATGGAAACCTTGAAGGTTATCGCAAAACAACCTTTAACATTAACCGATACACTAAACACATTCGACGTCATTGTCAATGTACACGGTGGCGGTTTTACCGGACAAGCTGGAGCAATCCGACACGGGATTTCCCGGGCTTTGCTTGAAGCTGACATCAACCTGAGACCAGCACTGAAACGTGCCGGATACTTGACTCGAGATTCACGTATGGTTGAAAGAAAAAAATACGGTCTCAAAAAAGCCCGTCGTGCACCACAGTTTTCAAAACGTTAATATCAGACTTTTTACAAGGTCCTGCGACATTCAATGTTGCAGGACTTTTCAATGTTACGCCATAATTAATTAAGAAAGCAGGAATTTATGAATAACAAACAACCTATTATTAACATTGCAGTCATCGCCCATGTCGATGCCGGAAAATCTACCCTGGTAGATGCCCTTTTAGGACAAAGCAATGTTTTTAGAGAAAATCAGGAGGTCGTGGACTGCGTAATGGACAGCAATGACCTTGAACGCGAACGCGGAATCACCATATACTCAAAAAACTGTTCCATTATGTATAAAGACATTAAAATCAATATTGTCGATACCCCCGGCCATGCCGACTTTTCTTCAGAGGTTGAACGGATTCTGAGAACTGTTGACACGGTGGTGCTATTAGTTGATTCGAGTGAGGGGCCAATGCCACAAACCCGGTTTGTCCTGAATAAGTCGCTGGAAAAGGGGCTAAACCCGATCCTGTTCATTAATAAAATTGACAAAAAAGATCAACGCGCCGAAGAAGTCGTTGATATGGTATTCGATTTATTTGTCGAACTCAAAGCTAATGACAAACAGTTGGATTTCCCGGTGCTTTACGGGATTGCCAAAGAGGGCATTGCGATTCGTGATATGGATGATCAAGGGGTTGATCTGGCGCCGCTTTTTGAAACCATTGTCGAACATGTCGGCCTTCAGGATGATCTGAGTCTAGAACCGCTGCAGATGCAGGTGTCCTCATTAGCTTACGACGATTACATTGGCCGTCTGGGGATTGGCAAGGTCTATTCTGGAACCATCCATGCCGGCGAACAGATCGAAGTATGTAAAACCGATGGCAGCTTTAAAAAGGAAAAAATCAATCAGGTGTTCGTCTACCGTGGCTTAGCCCGGGTCGAAGTCAAAGAAGCAAAAGCCGGGGATATTGTCGTGATCTCGGGAATCCCGGAAATATCAATTGGTGAAACCATTGGTGAGATCAATCAGGTTCAACCGATGGAACTGATTGAGATTGAACAGCCTACCTTGTCGATGAACTTCCTGGTCAATAAATCACCATTTGCGGGCGACTCTGGAAAATTTGTAACCACCCGACACATCCGGGCGCGGTTAGAAAAAGAACTGGAAGTCAACGTTGGGCTATTGGTTGAAGAATTGGAAGACACGACTGACGGCTTTAAGGTTTCCGGACGTGGCGAGCTTCATTTATCGATTTTACTGGAGAACATGCGTCGGGAAGGCTATGAAGTTGCCGTTTCTAAGCCTGAAGTAATCATGCATCGCGATGAAAATGACAAGTTGTTGGAGCCGGTGGAACTGGTAATTATCTCCGTCCCGGAAAAATACTCGGGTGCAGTCATATCCAAGCTCAATATTCGAAAAGGTCGGATGGAAAGCATGTATAATGAAGATTCCTGGACTAAAATGGAATTTTTTGTGCCAACCCGTGGCTTACTGGGATATCAGAGTGAATTTATCAATGACACCCATGGTGAAGGTACCATGGTGCGTCGTTTTGCCCAGTTTGAAACCCATAAAGGGGAGATTCCACAGCGACAAAACGGTGTGCTTATTTCCCAGTTTAGTGGTGAAACGATGGCTTACTCACTCTTTAACCTAAGTGACCGAGGCGAAATGCTAGTCGGGGCGGGAACCAAGGTCTATGAGGGGATGATCATTGGGATTAATAATCGCAGTGATGACATGACCGTTAATCCGACCAAAAATAAAAAGATGACTAATGTCCGGTCTTCAGGAACCGATGAGGCCCTGAAACTGGTGGAACCAAGACTGATGACTTTGGAACAGGCGCTGGAATTTATCAACGATGATGAGTTGGTGGAACTGACACCCACCGATATCCGGATCCGCAAGAAAGTCCTGGGCGAATTGGAACGAAAACGTAGTGCCCGCTAAAAATTTTGGAACGCTTTAATAGCGTTCCTTTTTTGGTGAGTTTAATAAAAGTTCAGAATAACAATGCAGGGACTCAAAATAACAATTGACCGCTAAACTTTTAGTGTGATATCATGTAGCTAGTATAAGTAATTAAAAAACTGAGGCTCAATCTGGCCGTAGTTTTTTAATTACCGATCTGATCTTTAAGAGGAGGTAAACGAAATGATTGATATTGACAAGCAAGAAGCCGAAGATGGCAAAATTATGGCAATCTTTGCCTATATCATTTTTCTGATTCCCTTATTGGCGGCAGGTGACAATCAATTTGCCCGATATCATACCAATCAGGGTTTGGTGCTATTTCTGGCCTGGCTGATTTTGACCTTTGTTGGTGGTGTGATCGGCCTGATACCCTTCATCGGATGGATTGTGGCGACGATTCTTTTTAGTGCGGCACCACTGGCATTTTTAGGCTTTGCTATTTACGGGATTATCAATGTGGCTCAACTTGAGGCCAAGCCGCTTCCGCTAATTGGTGGAATCACCTTGATTAAATCTTATTAACACGTTCTTCATACATCATCATAGATACATAAAAAGCATTGCTTAAACAGGCGATGCTTTTTACTTGGAAACAGATAGATTAAGTGCAAAGATGGTCTTTGATGCTAAAATAAATAAAAAAGGCGGTGAATCATGATGGAAAACAACAATGAGTGGAAAAATAAAAACACGGAAATGACTGACAAAACCTTCAGAAATTATCTATTCCTGATTACCTTTGGAATCTGTTTACTGGTGGCGCTTCTCA
>JAHIQT010000170.1 GCA_018903255.1 Bacillota bacterium
ATCCAAATCAGGATGAGAAGAGTTTTTATTAAAAATACGAACCCTAACATAATTTATACGAAACATAACTTATACAACATGACCCATTAGCTCAGTTGGTAGAGCATCTGACTTTTAATCAGGGTGTCGGGCGTTCGAGTCGCCCATGGGTCACCAAATTTAAAATATGATCGCAGATGATGCGGTTTTTATATTGTCTGAATTTAAAAATGACGCACAAGATCTGTTTGATCTTGTGCGTCATTCTTTTATTTGCAGGTGCTAGGTTAGTTTGTGTAACCTAGCGATAATACTTGTCAAGGACAAGCATTATCTCGTCAATTTTTGCTTCGCCATCGCCTTTTTCAAAGGCATCTATGACACAAGAATTCATATGTTTTTTTAAAATTTCCAGGTTTGCTTTTTTTAGAAGAGCCTGAACGGCGAGAATTTGCTTTGAAACATCAATGCAATAGCGGTCACCTTCAAGCATCTTAATGATCCCATCTACCTGGCCTCGGGCAGTTTTTAGTAGGTTGAGTTCAATTGAACGATCCTTGGCGTTCATGATTATTCGGCAATTACAGAGGCCGGGTAACCTGCTTCTGTGAGGGCAGCAGTCACCGCGCTCAGATCAACATTTTCGGATCCAGTAAAACTGGCTTGTCCTTGATCAAGAGAAACAGACACATCACGGATGCCTTCAAAACCATTAAGAACTCCCTCAACCCGTTTTACACAGTGTTGACAACTCATGTCATTAACTTTTAATAAAATTTTCATTTCTTTTCCTTCTTTCGTTTCAATATTATTAACTTCAGGCAAGGTTGCCATGGAAGTGGTTTGCTTGTTTTCAAGTTTGCTAATCGGCATAAATTTTGTTTTGAATGTTTTTAGTGACAAGGCATTGAGCACCACTGAAACTGAACTCAAGCTCATTGCTCCGGCGGCAAACATCGGGTTTAGTTTTAGACCAAATGGTATAAATAAAACACCGGCAGCTAGTGGGATACCAATCACATTATAAATAAAGGCCCAGAATAAGTTTTGTTTGATGTTTCTAAGGGTAGCCTTACTTAATTGTATAGCGGAGACAATATTCATTAAATCGCTTTGCATCAGAATGACATCGGCCGATTCTATTGCGATATCCGTGCCATTTCCAATTGCTATACCGACATCGCTTTGAGCCAATGCCGGAGCATCGTTGATGCCATCGCCGACCATGATTACCTGATGTCCCTGAGATTGCAGTTTTTTTATCATCGAGGATTTTTCATGGGGCAGTACATTGGCAACGACATGCTCAATGTTTACCATGTTGCCGATAGCCTGAGCTGTCCGCTCATTGTCACCAGTGAGCATGTAAACCTGGATACCCATTGCCTTTAGTTGAGAAACTGCCAAGCTACTGTTTTCCTTGATGGTATCAGCAACCCCAATCATCCCTCTGATAGCATGATCCCAGCCAATTAATAACGGGGTTTTTCCCAAATCAGAGAGCCGCAGATAGTCATTCATTATCGGTTCAACGGAAATGTGATTCTGCTCCATCAGTTTAATGTTTCCGACTAAGATATTCTTATCGGCAATCTGACCTTTTATGCCTAAGCCTGACAACGAATCAAAATGTGACACATCAGATAAAGGTAAATTAAGTTCAGTCGCTTTATTTACAATCGCCTCACTTAATGGGTGCTCGGATTTTTTTTCCAGCGATGCGGTTATGGCTAACAACTCATCCTGATCGATAGCAGAATCATAAAGAATGATATCGGTAATCGATGGAGAACCGATTGTCAGGGTACCGGTCTTATCAAAAACAACGGTGTTGGATTTACCAAGAATTTCGAGAGCAGGGCCATTCTTAAATAAGATGCCCTTTTCGGCGCCTTTTCCGGTTCCTACCATAATAGCTGTGGGAGTAGCTAATCCTAAGGCACAGGGGCAGGAGATAACTAAAACGGTTATCGCGGCAGACAATGCAAAAGATATTCCAGAACCGAGGAGCATCCAGCTTATAAAGGTCAGCAGCGAAATTGCCATAACTGCAGGAACAAAGTAGCGACTGATTTGATCGGCAATTCGAGCTATCGGAGCTTTAGACGACTGAGCTTCTTCAACCAGTTCAATAATCTTACTGAGGGTGGTGTCCTGTCCGATTTTTGTGGCTCTAAATTCAAAGGAACCGGTCTTATTCATGCTACCAGAAATAACATTAGCACCAATAGTTTTTTCGACAGGTAAACTTTCACCAGTAAGCAGTGATTCGTCGACGCTAGAATGTCCATTCATGATTACTCCATCAACGGGAATACGTTCGCCGGGGCGAATAATGACGATGTCATCAATTCGAACCTCATCAATATGAATTTCGACTTCGCTATCATCTCTCAAAACTCTGGCATTTTCCGGTACTAAGGCGATCAACTTTTCAATCGCCTGGGATGTCTTGCCTTTAGCTTTTGTTTCAAGAAACTTTCCTAAGGTTATTAGTACTAAGATCACCGTGGCTGATTCAAAATAGAGTTCATGTGCATAATGATGGATCAAGTCCATGTCGTTATACGAAAAGCCGTAAGCAAGGATAAAAAGAACGACTAACCCATAAACGAAGGCGGCACTCGTTCCGATCGCCACCAGGGAATCCATATTTGGAATTCGTTTGGCTAAAGCTTTGAAGCCGTTGATGTAAAAATGCCGACATAAAAACATAACTGGCAAGGTTAGCAACATTTGCGTAAGCGCATTAATGAGTAAGTTTTTTTCACCAGCCAGAAAAGCCGGAATTGGTAAACCGATCATTGGCCCCATAGCGATATAAAATAAGGGGAGGGTGAAGATTAGCGATCCGATAAGTCGAAATTTAACTTCCTCGATTTGACTTTGGTAATCGGGTTTACGATGCTGATTTTTATTAACAATTGCTGCGGAGGTGCTGTCACTATCTGCCAGTGTTGCTCCGTAGCCAAGTGCTGTAACGGTGCTGATGATCAGTGGAACGCTTACCATAGCCGGATCATGTTGAACAATCAGTTTTTCATTCGCAAAATTAATGACGGCAGATGTTACACCATCTATTTGACCAACCTTACGTTCAATAGCACTGGCACAGGCAGTGCATGTCATACCGCTGATATTAAATTGCGTTTTTTCCATAATGGTTCCTCCTTGTAACTCTACCCCACGTGGGGCGGGGTATTGGTATGAGTTAATATTACATCATTTGACGACGACTGTCAATCGAATAATTAATTTTAAGAAACATGCAAGCGATTGCGTTAAAATTTACATATTGCTATCATTTTTAAAAGTGCTATAATGAAAAACATAATTATGGGTATATTAATAAGAAGAAAATATCAAAAGCCAACAGAAAGGAGAGTCAGTATGTTACATAGTGAAGATGCAGATATTAATGTGGTCATCAGGAAAGTGATCGATTTAGACACGAAGGCAGTGCGTATCAAAAACAATGTTGTCCAACGTGCAGATCGAATTTTAGAACGCACAAAAAATAATATTAAGACAAATGAGAAAGCGGAGTTGGATAGTGTGTTGGAATCAGCCAAACAAAATTATCTGTCTGAGATAACAAAAGCCAAAGAAGAACGTCAAAGCATCATTAATTCAATGGATCAGGAATTAGCTAAGATTCGCTGCCGATATGATGAAAAAAAAGATGAG
>JAHIQT010000171.1 GCA_018903255.1 Bacillota bacterium
CAGAAACCTCTGTTTAGGCCATGCAATAAGTAAAAATCGATGGTATCGGTTTCTAGGCGTTTTAGCTGTTCATTCAAGATTCGGTCCATGTCTGCTCGTGACTGAATCAGCCATGACGGCAGCTTTGTCGCGATTTTAACCCGTTCCCGATAACCATCTCTTAATGCCCTGGCCACAAAAGGTTCGCTCTCTCCCGCTTTATGAAAACCGATTCCGTGATAAGGATAGGCCGTGTCGATATAATTCACCCCATTGTCAATGGCATACCTTAGCATTTTTACTGCTTTCTCGTCATCGATATGGGATTGAACCCCGTCGACAACAGGCAGACGCATACATCCAAATCCTAAAACTGAAACCTCTTCATTTGTCTTTCCAAGTTTTCGATACAACATTCTTCTTTCTCCCTTGTGAATCGGTCTGTATTCTCCGCTATCGATTTCAGGTCTTTATGCCTTTTTGACAAACTCGGATTTTAGAGACATTGCGCCAAAGCCATCAATTTTACAATCGATGTTATGATCTCCATCAACCAGACGGATATTCTTTACCTTAGTTCCCTTTTTTAGATCCTGAGAACTGCCTTTAACCTTAAGATCTTTGATAAGAATAACCGTGTCACCATTGCTTAAGATATTTCCATTTGAATCTTTGACTATCTTATCGTCTCGGCTATTTTCGTTTGTTGCGCTTAAGATCCATTCATGGGCGCATTCTGGACAAATTAGTAATTCTCCATCTTGATAGGTGTATTCTGAGTTGCATTGCGGACAATTTGGTAATTGTTTCATCGTATTATTCTCCATTCATTGTTTGTTATTCTTCGCTCGAAGCGTTATTCATCCTATCATAATATCACTCTATTAAACAAGTTATCCCCAATGGTTGCTGCGATAGATTTTAGGCTTGTGTCAACTGCTGTTGTTTTTTATCCGCATACATTTCTTCATCGGCTATTTGAAGCAATGCATCGATATTATTGCCATCCTCGGGAAATACCGAGCTACCAATACTTACCGCAATTTTACAGGGATACTCAACCAAGTGAAAGTCATCTTTAAAGCTCTTTATCAGTCGTTCCCGAGTCTGCTGCAATACCGTGCCGTCCTCGATATCCGGCATAATAATAAGAAATTCATCGCCACCCAATCGAAAAACTGCCTCATTTGTCCGAGTACACCCTTTCAAAACCCGCGCTGTCTCAACGAGAACCAGATCACCAACGTTGTGTCCATAGGTGTCATTAATTTTCTTGAAATGATTTAAGTCCATGCTGATAAACCCGACATGCCGATTATTTCTTTTGGCAGCAGCCAAAACCATCGCCTGGTATTCATTTAAATAATGTCGGTTAAAAAGACCGGTTAGGGAATCATGACTGGACATAATCCGTAATTGATCATTTGTTTTAAGAACTCTGTAAGTTAATTGCCCAGCCCCGGCGGCAATTAAAAAAGCAAACAAAATGGCACCTTCAAAAATCAGCTGATTGTTTTGCCAACCGTCTTTAGGTGAGACAACAACCTGCCAGTTGATAAAATCGGGATCGATGTCAAAACCTAACGGCGCTTCTCCTACGATACTCATGGCTCCATAAAATGGCACCCTTTTATTTTGATCATTGAAGATGGCGACCTTTAATCCAGCATCCGCTGCATAGGCATTAATCTCTTCAATGATTTTATCGCCATTAAGGACGATACTGATCTGTCCCCAATAACCAGTCTCCGGTCTGATAATCGGAAGACGGATAATAAAACCAGTTCCCCCCTGAACCAAGTCAACCGGCCCCTGTAAGACTGGCTCCAGTTCATTTTTAACCTTAAGCACCAGGTCTTTTTGACCCTCAACCATAGACAAGTCAACTCCGACTGCCGCAGCATTTCCTTCCTTAGGATAATTCCAGATGATCGTCGTATCTTGAATGACGCCAATGTTCCTAATTTGATTTTCATTTTTTGACAAGAGCTTATCCATATAGATTTCGGCCTCTGCTTGATCCAAATCGGGATTCATTAAGAGATAGGCTTCAAAGCCCTGAACCAGGGTTTCATTGGTAAAAATCAAACGTTCTACCCGACTTTTAAAATTGATAAATTTATCGGTGGCTTTTAACATCTCCTGCTGTTTTATACTATTCATCAGCATCCCAATAATCAGCAAAAAAACCATTAAGAGAAAAAAAGTTATCGCTACTGAAATGAGAATTGCCAGTTTCTTTTTAAAAAGACCTTTGTTCTGATCCATCTTTTGTCTCCTATAAAACCGTTAATTTTTAACCTTCTAAGTTTATCATCAAAAACGAATAAAGGCCACTAGTAATAACCGCACGGCTACAAAAAAATCCATAATTTTCGAATTTCTCGCCGCGGTTGACCTAATTTGTTTTTTTTAGTATAATGGAGCTATCATTGTCTTTGCTGCTTATGTTTTCGTAATCTGCGGCTTGTCCTGTAAAATAATAATAATTTAATAATTTTTCACTATTTTCTCCCTCGCAAAATAAAATTTTAGAAAGGAGTTGGTTATAATAAACATTCTTTTTGAGAAATTCAGAGAGGTTCTGGTTTCGGTTTTACCAATCACACTGATTGTTGTTATTTTAAACTTTACCCTTGTTCCCCTTGAACTCCCGATTATGCTGCGCTTTCTGCTGGGTGCGCTCCTGATTGTTGTTGGGCTGACGATCTTTCTCTTCGGTGTAGATCTGGGTATCGCACCGATCGGAAATTTAATGGGAACCCATATTACCAAAAGTAATAAGGTCTGGATTGTCATCGTTTCCGGCTTACTGCTTGGTTTTTTTATCTCGGTTGCCGAACCCGATCTCCATATTATCGCCGGGCAGGTGGCCATCGTTTCTGACAACATCATTACAAAGTTTGAAATCATTCTTTATGTTTCAGTGGGAATCGCCCTACTCTTGACTCTTGGTTTTTTAAGAATCATTTATAACAAATCTTTAAGCATTCTTCTGACCATCCTGTACGGACTGATTCTGATTGTCTCCCTTTTTACCACCGAGGAATTTCTGGCGATTTCTTTTGATGCCTCTGGGGCGACGACCGGTGCCATGACGGTTCCCTTCATCCTCGCATTAGCGCTAGGAATTTCTTCCCTTAAAAAAGGCCGTGCCTCAGAAGATAACAGCTTTGGTCTGGTTGGCATTGCCTCGACCGGCGCCATTCTCGCAGTGATGCTGATGAGCGTGGTAAAGGGGACAAACGAAATAAGTGGCAGTCTTGACGGCGAATTGTCCAATTCAACCGCTATTATTCTGCCCTTTTTACAAAAACTGCCGACCATGCTTTACGAGGTCGCCCTGGCTCTTTTGCCGATTGTGATTCTGTTTATCGTTTTTCAGATCATTACCTTTAAATTAAAAAAACGACCCCTAAAACGAATCATCAAAGGCCTGGTTTATACCCTAATTGGGCTAGTTCTTTTTTTAACTGGCGTTAACGCCGGGTTTATGGAAGTCGGAACCCTGGTCGGTTATACCATTGCCAGCCTTGATAATAAAGCCATTTTAGTTGGCATTGGCGGCCTGCTTGGACTGGTGGTGATTTTGGCTGAACCGGCGGTTTATGTCCTCACCAAACAAATTGAAGATGTCACCAGCGGCTATTTAAAACGACGGGTCGTTCTGGTTGCCTTATCCCTGGGGGTTTCCCTGGCGGTCGGCTTATCAATGTTGCGGATCATCGTTCCAGAAATCAAACTGTGGCACTATTTGTTGCCGGGTTATCTTCTTGCGATTGTTCTAAGCTATCTTGTCCCCAAGCTTTTTGTGGGGATGTCTTTTGATTCTGGCGGGGTATCTTCCGGCCCCATGACGGCTACCTTTATTCTTGCTTTTGCCCAGGGTGCCGCTGCATCCACCGAAGGGGCGGATGTACTGGTTGACGGTTTTGGACTGATTGCCATGGTGGCAATGATGCCAATCATTGCCCTGGAAATTCTGGGTCTGATCTTCAAATTAAAAACTGTAAAAGGAGGCATTTCCGAAGATGAACATGCTTGAAAACACACTAAAAAGAACCTATGAAATGCTGGCTGTCATTGTCAATTTCGGCGTTGGTTCGAAGGTTTTGCATTTGGGGAAAAAATGCGGAATTTCCGGGGGAACGATTTTTTTGGGAAAGGGCACCCAGCATTGTCTGCTCAACGATTTTTTTGATATCTGTGATGAACGGGTGGAAGTGGTTCTAATGATCGCCCGAACGGAAAAAATCGAGTCAGCCGCTGAGACGATTAGCCAGAAATTTAAATTCGCAAAAGCCAATCATGGTATCGCCTTTACGGCAGCGCTGAATAATTTTTTAGGGGTTCGAAATTGTTCCTATGATAAAACGCATGAAGAAGGAGTCTATAAAACAATGTATGAAGCAATATTTGTGATTGTCGATCGCGGCAATGCTGAAACAGTTGTCAGTGCGGCCGAAGCTGCCGGGGCAAAGGGCGGAACCATCATGAATGCTAGAGGCTCGGGAATCCATGAGTATTCACGACTCTTTGCCATGGATATTGAACCGGAAAAAGAAGTGGTGATGCTAATCCTGGAAACTGAGAAAACGGAAACGGTTGTCAATGCTATTCAGGACGCTACTGAAATGAGCAAGCCTGGGAATGGGATTATTTTTACCATTGGTGTTAACAAAACCTATGGGCTCTACCAAAATAATCACTAATATGACTCTGTCCAAGTGGAATTTAGAATAAGCTCACTAGATTTTGCTGACGCCAAAACAGGTCGCTGTGTTTACCTAAAACACAGCGACCTGTTTTTTGACGTTCTTGATAACCGCTCGCCAAATTACGCCAACAATTTTTCAACCTGATCTTTCATCTCAAACAAGGTACATCCGCCATGGTTACCGGCATTTTTGGCAATCTCCCGCAGATCCGCAAAATACTGGGATCTAAGCACAGCTTCCACCGAATCACTAGTCAGGTTCTGAATGGCATGTGGTGAAAAGGGACAGGGTTCGGCATCGCCATAGGGATTAATATGAAAAAATCCCCGTCCCGAAGCCAGACAGCCACCCAAGGCCTCCTCATCGCCGGGAAATGAGAGCACGACCATTTTTCGAAAGTTTTTTTTGAGTGCAAGACAGATATCCTGGAGTCTTTGAATGTCCGTCTTTTCTAGCATCAGATCTTCTGTTCCTGTTTCTACCGGTACATATTCGACATAGAGGGTCACGCCACAGCCTTTGTCTTCCAGACTTCCCAGAAAATCAGTTCTTGTCACCAGATCGATGTTTTCTTTTGTGACTGTAATCGATGCCCCGAACAGGATTTTTCGTTTCTTTAAGGCTGCCATGGTGACTTCAATCTGTTCATGGGTACCGGTTCCGCGGCGAGAATCGGTTTCTTTAGCATTTCCTTCGATACTGATAATCGGAATCAGATTGCGATGCCGATCGAGAAAAGCAATCGTTTCCTCATCCAACATCGTGCCATTGGTAAAAATTGGAAAGATTATCTTTGGGAACTCCCCGGCCAGCTCCAGAACATCTCGGCGTAAAAAGGGTTCTCCACCGGCCAGCAGAATAAAGGCGACCCCAAGACTTCCCGCCTGCTCAAAAATATTTGCCCACTGACTGGCAGCCATATCCGCTTTAACGGTAGTTGAGCCGCAGCCTCCGCCAGCCCGGGCATAACATCCGGCACAATGCAAATTACATTGGGAGGCGATGCTGGCAATCAAGAACGGCGGCACGTGCAGACCTTCTTTTTCCTGTTTTTTTCTTCTAACCGTACTTTTTGCCATCTCCGGCAAAACGCTCATTAAAAATGCCCGGCCTTTGGCGTTATTCAAATAGAATCGTCCGGCGGTTTTCATGATTTGGGTGATTCCCTGATCCATCATACTATTTAAGTTCATCTAGCTTTCCTCATTCCTTATCTGATAAAGTGATGCAAATTGTTCGATATGAGCCATTAGAAGAGCCATTGCTTCGTCTTCTTTTTCTGGCATATTGTCATATTGACATAAAAGCGTGTAGAATGGCGCATAAAACTGCAATGCCATAATTTCCGCTGGCCCCTCTTTGTAACTTCCCTGCCTGATCATCTCAGAAAATAAATCGGTTTGAAACTGAAAGGCATCATTGAAAAACCAACTACGCAAGGTATTAGCGGTATCCTTATTATTGTATTGCTCAATGGTCAACATCCTGCGAAACTTTGATGCCTGCGGATCTTTTAGAAAAAAAAGAAAAACGGCCTCACAGGCTTTTTTAAGCCAGACCAGATCATTGCGGCCATATTCCCGGGCGACACTTTCCATATCTCCCTGGGGTAACCGGTAAAAGGTTACGGTTTCTTCAAATTTTTTATTCATCCACGTAAGTAAGGTGTCATAAATTGCCTGCTTACTGGCAAAATGCTTATACAGTGAGCTGTCCTTGATTCCCACTGCATGGGCGATTTCTTTAACCGTTACACTCTGATAACCTTTTACCGAAAACAGATTCAGTGCTTCCTCTAATATTATTTCCCTAGTATTGCGTTTTGTCATCACTTCTCCTTAAACTTCTTCCGAAAAAATAAAAGCTAGCGTTTATTAGCTTTATTATAGCTAATGAACGCTAGCCTGTCAAGTCGTTTTGCGATAATTTATATGCTTACAGAGCTATCTCTTCTTTCGTGGAATCAACCCTTCAGATCACCAAAAATCGCTGTTACTCCTCGCCTCTACTTGACTCCCCGGCTTTTTCTATCCTCTTCAAACTTTTTAAACACCCTTCAGCCAGTCATCCAGCGCCTGCTCCCGATTCCCCCCCGCGGTGAGTTCTTTCTCCCCGGCGATCGCGCCGTCGCGGAGATAAATGACTTTTTTTGCTCTGAGTGCCACTCGGAGATCATGGGTAACCGTCATGATGGTCATCCCTTCACCATTGAGATCTTCCAGGATATCAAGAACCTGGTCAGTGGCTTCGGAGTTCAGGGCGCCGGTCGGTTCGTCCAGAAAAAGCACCTCCGGGTTATTGATCATTGCCCGACAAATCGACGCTCGCTGCAGCTGTCCCCCGGAAACTTCGCGGATATCCCGGCCGCAAAGCCCGTCAATGTCCATCCGTTTCATCAAATCTTTAGCCCGCTTTCTAATGACCTGCGGTTTTTCTTTTTTAGCCACTAGTCCCGGGAGAATCAGGTTATCGAAAATCGATAGATTTTTTAGCATCTGGGCATTCTGAAAAACAAAACCCATTTTATTCAGCCGAAAGCCGGATAAGCTTTGCTCATTCATTTCTGACAGGCTGACCCCATCAAACCATACCTGCCCCTCAGTCACCCGATCCATTCCACTCACACTGTAAAGAAGTGTCGATTTTCCTGAGCCTGAAGGGCCCATCACTGCCACAAAATCGCCGCGTGCAATCTCAAAGGATACCCCATTTAAAACGCTTGTTGCAATGGCCGAGTCAACCGGGGAATTCCCTTTAAATGATTTACTGATCTGTTCTACTTTTATCATAACTTTCCTCACTATTCGATAATTTGTTCTTTAATATGATAATGCTTGACTGCTTTGGTTCCGCCAATGACAGCAATGGCAACCACCAGCAACTGCACCAGCGGGCTAATCAGGTAAGCTTTAAGCGGTTGGATCAACAAGGTCATCCGCGATGCCCCCATCGATGACAGCATCAGGCTAAAGATCGCTTCACCTAAAGTATTTGCCAGCACTGTCCCGATAATAATACCGAGGCACAAAATCACCAGAATCCGAATCGCCAGTTGGATGCGGATATCACGATTGGTAAAACCAATCGCTTTTTTTACCGCAATGGCACTATGCTCCCTGGCCATTATGAGTTTTAAAAACATGATCGTGATCAGCGTGCTTATCATTAAGGCAATCGCCATCGCTGCTGCTGCTACCTGACTCAGGTTATTCACAATCCCTCCCAAAGTTTGGGTGATAAAGCTGGGAACCGGTGTGACCTTGATATTCGGGAGCGCCTCGCGCAGCTCATTTGTCTTGGTGTCAATGTTGATTCCCTCAGCTAGACTCAAATACAGGATATAAACCTCGACATCCTCATTTCTATAATCGATGGCCGCCTTGGCCGTTTTTCCGCCATAGGTAATATCCTGATAAATTCCTGCGATGGTATAATTCATGGTTTCACCACCATATTCCACCGTAAGAACATCGCCAATCTTTTTTTCCAGCTCTGATGCGTTCATATAAGACAATGCCATTTCATTGCTTCCAATCGGTGCCGACCCCTCCAAATATACCAGTGGAAACACCGACTGATCGCCGCTTTCCACCCGGATACTTTGCCACTCACCCGATTTAGTTTGAGCTTGGAGATAGCCATTTTTATAGATCGCTTTTTTTTCTATCTCCGGATCATTTTCAAGTACCTTCAAAACCTGGTCTTGCTGCTGGTTAATCTGCTGCGAAAAATGAACATCGATTCGAATATCTGATTCACCGACACCCATATAGGTGATAAATGACGGATCCTGGATGGTATTTTTCATATTCATGGGCAGTAGTATCAAAAACGCCGAGATAACAAAAACCACCAAGATCACCCCATATTCTCGCCATTTGCAGCCCAGTTCCCCGATCGCGATGGTCAGATTGGGATATTTGAAGCCGGATGACGGCAGGGTGTAGTGGCCTTCCCGACGCCTTCCCCCAGATCCCCGGAGCAATTCCATCACCGTGTTGTTTAAGTTCTTTTTGATAACCCGATGGCATCCAAATGCCACCATCCCGCTTAAAAAAAACATCCCTAGAAAGGGTAGACCCCAAATAAGTCCCGGGCTGCTCCCCGTTCCACAATAGCGCACTACCGCTTCCGAGAAGAAATTTCCAAATGGGATTGCGCCCAGATATCCAATGATCCCAGCCACTGCCATCAGCGTCAGATACTTCATCTGGAACAGGATTTCAATGGATTTTCCCGGAAAACCGATGGCCTTCATCTCGCCGACGGATTTCTGTTCTTCGGCCATGGTTGCCCGGATAATGTAAGACAGACAGAGCATCGCCATAAAAATCAACAGCAGGCTAATCGCTACGATAATCATCGCCACCAGACCATAAGAAAAGACATTATAGAGATTCAGCAGGCTGCCGGTGATAGCGACTCCATTAGCGGGCAAGTTGGCCGACTGGTAAGCTTGCTCCAGAACCCCAGTATCAACACCTTCTTTTAATAAAAATTGAAAACTATACTCCCATTCTCCCATTTTCTGACTAAGCTCAAGCTGATCTACCGGGCTGATCAGAAACCGTTTCGAAGAGGTCATCGCCACATTCATCTGAGCATCTCGAATAATCGTGGCTACCTTTAGATCTTTGATATAATCATCTTTTTTCAGGGTGATCAGATCCCCCGGAGCAATGCCCAGAATTTCGGCATAATATACCGGCACCCCAACTTCCCCAGGCTTAACAGTGGCTACCTGGTTGTCCATATTTAATAGATAATCAAAGCCCACATTCTGAACTACAAAGCTGTTATCCATCAGCACCTTTTCCAGGGTTTCGCCTTGATAGATAATGCTAGCGTTATTAATCGTCAGCATCTCGACGGTCAGAAAATCCTGAATGCCGTCCTGGTTTGCCGCAAAATGACCCACGGCTTCGTTGTCATATTCTCCCTTATGCATTTGCAGATATTCCGGGGGGATTGCCTTTTGGTTTAGCTGATCGTACGCTGAAATCATCGTTCCAGCTACCCGGAGCCCACCTGCCATCAGTAGCGCTGCCAGGATCAGAAAGACCACCAGCGCCGTTGTAATCGCCGGATTTCGTTTAAAGTCCTTGCGGACAAGATTTATTAATAGTTTCATGCGTCATCTCCTTCTTTTTTTCTAACTTACGAACATTTTTTAACCGAGCCACTGCCAATGCTAGAGATAAATGACCCGACTACTAAGATCTTAAATTTTTTTATTGAAGATTTTTGACCTGCTGTTTTGGTTATTGTATTTTTTTGTATCACTTTTTTGATCCTCCAAGTTATTCTCTGTTCAGACAATGCCAATGATGTCCCGAATTTTGCTTTCATCCTAACATTACATCATTCTATTTTTCTATTGGTTGCACCCACTTTTTTCATACCTGAATGACTTTCATCTATCGACCGTTGGTCGATAGATGCTTAAAAAATTTTGCAAATGTTCACCCACCCTCTAATCTAGGCAAACATTTGCAAAAAGTCATTCAATTCCCCTTCTCCAGTACCCAGCATTCTTTCCATATTGGTCAGAAAGCCCTTGATTTTAATCGGATATTCCTCGATTTCCCAATCCATAATATTACAGTCAAAGAGCATGTGACCTAGAAGCAACATCGATTCAACAGTTTCCCGGGGATAATCCAGATGAAAAAAATCGGCTTCCAGCCCTTCGGCAACGGCACCTTCTAGTAGCGGGGTCATCCGCTTGAGCATCGTCTTGGTGTACAACTGTTCCAGCTTGGCATTTTCGACCTTGTGCATTTCGTCTCTGATCGCCTCCGATCCTTCAAACTCCGGGGACTGGGCCATAATCGCCATCATGATCCGACTAATCAGTGGCACGGACTTGTCCTTAAGAATTTGCTCAGCACGTTTGGCGCCTTCTTCAACAATATCCAGAATAATCGCGGCCAGCACTTCTTCCTTAGATTTAAAATAATAATAAAAGGTGCCTTTGGCGATATCCACTATTTTTAAAATATCATTCACCGATGTCTGATCATAGCCCTTTGTGACAAAGAGCTCCCGGGCAACCATCAGTATTTCCTGTTTGCGAACTTCGCCTTCTTTTACTGTTTTCATCGCCACTCCCGTCTATCGACCATCGGTCGATAGATATATCATAAAGCAAGTTTTATCA